>JBEKVP010000455.1:0-2873 GCA_049513935.1 Steroidobacteraceae bacterium | reverse complement strand
GCCTGACGGCAAGAGTTGGTGGGCCCGCTCGGACTCGAACCGAGGACCAAGGGATTCACTCGACCCCGCCGTTTCCAGAGGGAGTGGACTATCTCTTCACCCCTATGGGGTGCGGGACGCTCGTGCCTGTCATTAAGCGCAACTGCAGCGCTCAGGTAGTCTCTGCACCTTCCGGCGGTGTACCGCCGGCTTGGCTCAGGATTGCCAGCGGCCTGTCGTATTTCGAGGCCGGTGAGGTTTCCCTGAATTCATCCCGTCCACTTCACACCTTGCGATGTGAAGGCACCATTTGCTGATGAGTCCCCTGCTCTAACCAACTGAGCTACAGGCCCGACGGGCGCGATTCTAACATGGGAAGCGGTATCTTAAGCGTCCCATGCCCCGTGCGAACCTACCGCAGCTGCCGATCGGCGAGGCCCTCGAGCCGCTGGCGGGCGCGCTCGCCGATCACTCGCGCGTGCTGCTTCGCGCTCCGCCGGGCGCCGGCAAGAGCACGATCGTCCCGCTGGCTCTCCTGGACAGCGCGTGGCTCGGCGACCAGAAGATCTTGATGCTCGAACCGCGCCGCATCGCCGCGCGAGCCGTCGCCCAGCGCATGGCGCAGCTCGTGGGCGAGCCGGTTGGCAGGAGCGTCGGCTTTCGCACGCGGTTCGATACGCGGGTGAGCAGGGCCACGCGCATCGAGGTCGTCACGGAGGGCATCCTCACGCGCATGCTGCAAGCGGATCCCGAGCTCGGCGGCATCGGTTGCGTCATATTCGACGAGTTTCACGAGCGCAGTCTCAATGCCGATCTCGGCCTCGCGCTCAGCATCGAGAGCCAGGAGACGCTGCGCGAGGATCTCAAGCTCTTGGTGATGTCCGCAACGCTCGATCTCGAGCCGCTCGCGCGGCTGCTGGGCGGCGCGCCCTCCGTGAGCGCGGAAGGGCGCAGCTTCGAGGTCGCGACTCATTACGTTCCCCGCCGTGCCGAGATCGCGCTCGAGCTGCAAACCGCGCAGGTCATACGCAATGCGCTCGCGAATCACGACGGCGACGTCCTCTGCTTCCTGCCGGGCGCGGCAGAAATAAGCCGCGTCGAACGCGCGCTCGAGCAATCCGCCGCGGGCGCGGGCCCGAGCGGATCGCGCGAGGCTCTTCGCATCATGCCGCTGTACGGCGAGCTCCGCGCCGAGCAGCAGGATGCGGCGCTGCGCGCGGCGCCGGGCGGAATGCGCAAGATCGTGCTCGCGACCAGCATCGCCGAGACCAGCCTCACCATCGAGGGCGTCAAGGTCGTGATCGATGCGGGACTGCGCCGCTACTCGGAATTCGATCCAGCGAGCGGCATGAGCCGCCTGGTCACCGGAAAGGTCTCGCAAGCCGCCGCGGACCAGCGCCGCGGCCGTGCCGGCCGGCTTGCGCCCGGCGTGTGCTACCGGCTGTGGTCCGAAGGTGTGCAAGCATCGCTCGCCCCCCATACGCCGCCCGAAATCTCGAACGCGGATCTCGCGCCGCTCGCGCTCGAGCTCGCCTGCTGGGGGGCCGCCGACGCGGGCCGGCTGCGCTGGCTCGACCCGCCGCCCGCGGCGCCCCTCGCCCAGGCACGCGACCTGCTACGCGAGCTCGAGGCGGTGGATGCCGCCGGTCGCGTGACCCCGCACGGCCGCGCCCTCGCCTCCATGGGCGCGCATCCGCGGCTCGCGCACATGCTGATCAAGGGGCGCGACTTCAAGGCGCAGCGGCTGGCGAGCGAGCTGGCCGCGATCCTGAGCGAGCGCGACATCCTGCGCGCCGCGCCCGGCGCGCGCGACGTCGACCTGCGCTTGCGCATCGCCGCGCTGCGCGGCGAGGCCGGTCTTCCCGGGGGACTCAGTGTCGATTCACGGGCTCTCAATCAGGCGGCGCGCAGCTCCGCTCACTGGCAGCGCGAGCTCGGCGCGGACTCCGGCACGAGCACGGGCAAGGCCATGGGCAAGGGCACCGGCGCGGGCGTCGGCGACGCCGATCCGCACGATTGGACCGGGCCGCTGGCCGCGCTCGCCTATCCGGACCGAATCGGCCGCGCGCGCGACGGTTCGGGCAGATACCTGCTGGCGAACGGCCGGGGCGCACGCTTCGGCGAGGCACAGGCGCTGGCCAAATCGGAGTTCATCGTCGCAGCCGAGCTCGATGGCGCCGAGCGCGATGCCCGCATCTTTCTCGCCGCGCCCTTGGGTCTCGGCGACATCGAGCGGCACTTCGCCGCGCGCATCGTGGAGCGCGCCGAGGTCGTCTGGGACGAGCGCGAGGACGCGGTACGCGCGCGCCGCGAGCGGCGGTTGGGAGCGCTCGTGCTCGAATCGACCGAGATGCGCGATCCCGACCCGGCCGAAGTCCAGCGCGCCGTACTGTTCGGTCTGAGGCGGCTCGGCGCGGCAGCGCTTCCGTGGTCGTACTCGCTCAGGCAGTGGCAGGCGCGAGTCGAGTTGATGCGCACGAGCGGCGTTCCCGCTCCCGAGCCGTGGCCCGACCTCAGTGACGGGGCGCTCATGGCAACGCTCGAGGAATGGGCGCCGCCGTGGATCGAGGGCCTTTCGCGCCGCGAGCATTTTGCGCGCATGGATCTCGGCAATGCGCTGCGCTCGCGCTTATCCTACGCGCAAAGCGCGATCCTCGAGCGCGAAGCCCCGACGCACCTGGCCGTGCCGAGCGGCTCGCGCATCCCCATCGATTATTGCGATGGGACGGTGCCGACGCTCTCGGTGCGGCTGCAAGAGATGTTCGGACTGTCGGTGACGCCCGCCGTGGCGGGCGGCCGGGTGCCCTTGTTGCTGAAGCTGCTCTCGCCCGCGGGGCGCCCGGTGCAGGTCACAAGCGATCTCGTGAGCTTCTGGAATCGGGGGTACCACGAGG
>JBEKVP010000454.1:0-2875 GCA_049513935.1 Steroidobacteraceae bacterium | reverse complement strand
CGAGGTACACGCACACTAGCCAATCGGCGTCGCCTCGCGTAGACTTCGGCGCCTCTTCCAGGGGGTGCTTAGCTCAGCTGGTAGAGCATCGCCTTTACACGGCGAGGGTCGGGGGTTCGATCCCCTCAGCACCCACCAGCATGCGGAGTGGTAGTTCAGCTGGTTAGAATACCGGCCTGTCACGCCGGGGGTCGCGGGTTCGAGTCCCGTCCACTCCGCCATTTCCCGACGAAGAGTCCTGCGCGCGCCATCCGGCCGCGCTTGCTGGAGTGCACGCGGCGCAACGTTTAGAGGAACGCAACTCATGCTTCAGACGATTCATGACAAGCTCAAGGGATGGGTGGCCGGTGTGGTGCTCGGAGCGATCGCCCTGGTGTTCGTGTTCTGGGGCATCAACTGGACCTTGAGCGCCCCCAACTACGCCGCCAAAGTCAACGGCGTCGAGATTACGGGCAACGACGTGCGCGAAGCCTACCAGCGCGAGCTGGCGCAGTTCGAGCGACAGATGAACGGACCGGTCGACGACGCGCAGCGCAATCAGATCAAAAGACGAGTGCTCGACGACTTCGTGGGCCGCGCAGCGCTCGTCACCCGTGCCGACGACCTCGGCTACCGCGTGAGTGATCCGGATATTCTCGCCGCCATGGCGCAGATTCCCGCGTTCCAGGTCGACGGCAAGTTCGACTCCAAGCACGCCATGGCGGTATTGCGCGCCCAGGGCCGCTCGATCGGGCAGATCGAGGCCATGTTCCGGCAGGAGCTCAAGCTGCGGCAGCTCGATGAGGCGATGGGCGCATCGAGCTTCGTCACTCAGGCCGAGCTCAAGCGGCTGCGCGCGCTCACCCGCCAGCAGCGCGAGGTCGCCTGGCTCACGCTGGCGCGGGCGAAATACGCCGCCGACGTGAATCCCGGCGATGCGGAGGTGAAGGCGTACTACGACGCACACAAGTCGGACTACATGACACCCGAGACCGTGAACCTCCGCTACGTCGAGCTCAGCCTCGCAGATCTCGCCGCCAAGGTGAGCGTCGACGATGCGAAACTCAACGCCTACTACGAGGAGCAAAAGGCCAAGACGCCGGAGCACTACGTGCAGCCCGAGCAACGCCACGTGCGGCACATCCTGTTGCAGGTCGCCGATCCCAAAGACGATGCCGCCGTCAAGGCCAAGGCCGAGGAGGTTTTGAAGCGCGCTCGAGCGGGCGAGGATTTCGGCAAGCTTGCGCAGCAGTTCTCGCAGGATCCCGGATCCGCGCAGAAAGGCGGAGATCTCGGGTGGGCGGATCGCAAAGCGTACGTCGCGCCCTTCGCGGAAGCCGCGTTCGGCATGAAGGAAGGTGAGATCCAGGGCCCGGTGAAGACACAGTTCGGCTACCACATCCTGAAGCTCGAGGGCATTCAGCCCGCGGCCACCAAGACCTTCGAGCAGAGCAAGACCGAGCTCGAGGCCGAATATCGCCGCAACGAGGCCGAGCGCGTGTTCAACAACGCTCAGGATCAACTCGCGGACGCCGCGTTGCAGAGCACCAGCGATCTCGACGCGGTTGCCCGCAAGGCGGGATTGCAGGTACGCGAAATCAAGGACTTCAGCCGCACCGACGGCGGCGGGGAACTCGGCAAGTCGCCGGCCGTGCTACAGGCGGCATTCAGCCAGGACGTACTCGATGGACACTTGAGCTCGATCATCGAGATCGAAACGGGCCGCGGGGTGGTGCTGCGCTCGACCGACCACGCGTTGCCGCAGCAAAAACCGCTCGATGCGGTGCGCACGGACGTCGTCGCGGCCTGGAAGAAGCAACGCGGCGCGGAGCTGGCCGCAGAGGCCGCTCAGGCGGCGGTCAAGCGCCTCTCGGCCGGCGAGTCCTGGGACAGCGTTGCCAAGTCGTTGGGCCTGAGTGCGCAGGCGCCGAAGTTCGTGTCGCGAAACGATCAGTCGGTGCCGATCGAAGTGCGCCGCGACGCCTTCGACGGGCCGAAGCCCGCCGGCCAGCCGCTCTACTCGAGCGTGCCGCTCGAGAACGGCGACGCGGTCCTGGTGGCCGTCAATGCCATGCGCGAGGAGCCGGGCGACGACACGAAACCCGAGGAAGCTCAGTTCAAGCGCCAGTTCGCGCAGCAGGCCGCTTCCTCCGAGGCGCAAGGTTACGCGGCGGCGGCGCGCGCCGACGCCAAGGTCGCGCTGAATCCTCAGGCGCTCGACTAGTTGGCGCAGCTCTTACATCAGTTCACGGACTGGTACTTGTCCGTCCTCGATCAGGGCGGATATTGGCTGATCGCCGTACTCATGGCGCTCGAAAGCACGCTCGTTCCGATACCGAGCGAGACCATCATTCCGCCTGCGGCCTATCTGGCGCACACGCGCGGTGAATTCTCGCTCTTGGGCGTGGTGCTGGCGGGCACGGCGGGATCCTGGATCGGCGCATCCCTGATGTACTGGGCCGCTCGCTGGCTCGGCCGCCCGTTCGTGATCCGATTCGGGCGCTATGTCGCCGTGCCGCCGTCAAAGATCGATCTCGCCGAACGCTGGTCGGCCCGCTATGGATGGGCGGGCGTCTTCTTTTCGCGATTGCTGCCGGTCATCCGACATCTCATCGGAGTCCCCGCCGGCGTCCTCAGGTGGGACTTTCGCTGGTATTCCGCCGCCACGCTCGCGGGTTCGCTCTTGTGGTGCTCCGTGCTCGCCTGGCTCGGTATGACGGTCGGGAGCCACCCGGAGCTCCTCAAGGGGTCGCTGCATCGCTTTGCGCTGCTGGTGGTCGCGGTGATTGCAGTTCTCGCAACGCTGTACTACGTCTTCGTGCACCGCCCGATTACGAGCGCGCGCGCCCGGGACAAAACGCTGCACTAGTTGCGGGCGGAGGATTCGGCGAGGTTA
>JBEKVP010000453.1:0-2877 GCA_049513935.1 Steroidobacteraceae bacterium | reverse complement strand
GCGCCACGCTCGCGCAGGGGAGGACGCAAAGCGGAGCCTCCAACGTAGCGCCACACGAACGAAGACAACAGACATCAGCTTGACCACCCGGCGCAGGGGAGGACGCAAAGCGGAGCCTCCAACGTGCCCGGAACTGGAACTGGAACAGACAGACAGACAAGGGACAAAATCACGACACGACACCACAAGCACACATCACAACGATGGGGAGGCGCGCTCAGGCGCACTCGCCAGCTCAGGGGGCGTCCGGTGAAGGTGATGGACAGGCAGTCACGCGGTCGTCCGGCCGCGCGCCCCGAACGCCCGTCGCTACGCCCACCGCCCCGAGGGGCCGGCCAGCGACGCTCAAGCGCCAGACGCGGCCGCCACGGGAGTGGCGGCGTCGGGCGCCGGCAGGGCCGGCAGGCAGAGCCGCTCCGCCCGCCCCACGCCAAACGGCACGCGCGTCAGCGCCGTCGTAACCGTCCGCCAAAGGCCGCGTTGACAGGCCGATCAGGCTGCGATGCGTAGCTCGGGCATCTTCGTGAGCAGGTTCCAGGGCAACAGCTCATCGATTTTATTGATGGGATGATCGGCGATGCGCTCGAGGACGTAGCGCAGGTAGCTTTCGGGATTGAGATCGTTGAGTTTCGCGGTGCCGAGTAGCGTGTAGATTGCGGCGGCGCGCTCCCCGCCGTCGTCGGATCCAGCGAACAGCCAATTCTTGCGTCCCAAAGCGACGGCCCGTAGCGCCCGCTCCGCGGCATTGTTGTCGATCTCGAGTCGTCCGTCCTCGCAATAGCGCGTGAGCGCGACCCAGTTCGAGAGCGCATAGCGGATCGCTTTGGCGAGTTCGCTCTTCTTCGAGAGCGTCGTCGCTGTCTTATGCAGCCACTCGTGCAAGGACTTGAGCTCGGGTCCCGCACGTGCCTGGCGCACGGTGCGGCGCTCATGCGGCTGTTGACCGCGAATCTCCTCCTCGACTTTGTACAATCGCCCGATCTGCTCCAGGGCCTCGAGCGCAACTGGCGAGGAAAGCGCGACATGGATGTCGTAGAACTTGCGCCGTACGTGCGCCCAGCAGGCTACTTCCTTGATCTTCTCGCCGTAGAGCTGATCGAAGCCGGCATAGGCATCGGCTTGCAGCACGCCCGCGAAGCTTGCAAGGTGGGATCGAGGCCGCTCGCCCTTGCGATCGGGGCTGTAGCGGAAGAACACCGCCGGTGGATCGGCACTCCCCGCCGGCCGATCGTCACGCACATACGTCCACAACCGCCCCTGTTTAGTCGTGCCGCGGCCGGGGCACAGTACCGGCACAGGGGTGTCATCGCCGTGGAGCTTGTAGGTGCCGAGTACGTAGCGGCCGACCGCCCTCACCAAGGGTTCGAGTAATGCACTTCCCCCACCGACCCAGTCGGCCAGGGTCGAGCGATCCAGGTCGATCCCCTCGCGGCCGTAAATCTGGCTCTGACGGTACAGAGGAAGGTGATCGCAGTACTTGGAGACCAAGACGTGTGCCAGGAGTCCTGGGCCCGCGAGGCCACGCTCGATCGGACGACTCGGCGCCAAAGGCTGCACGATCCTCTGGCAGCTCGCGCAAGAGAGCTTCGGGCGCACGTGCCGGATAACCTTGAAGTGGCTCGGTACATACTCGAGCATCTCGGCGACGTCCTCGCCTAAGGGGCGGAGCTTGCCTCCGCAATCTGGGCACGCGCAGGGGTTCTCGTGCACGATCTCCTCGCGGGGCAGTTCGGCCGGCAATGGCCGACGCGCCGGCTTCTCAGGCGGATCCTTCGGTGCGGGTCGCACCGCGAGGGGCTTGGCAGCGAGGCTTGCCTCGAGATCCTCGATCGAGAGCTGCATCTGCACGAGCTCCCGATCGAGCTGCTCGGAGGAGCGGCCGTACTTCATGCGCTTCAAGTACGCGATCTGAAAGCGCAGCTTCTCGAGCTCAAGTTTTTGGGAAATCAGCAGCGCTTCGGCGACTTCGAGCTTGCTGCTGCGCTCGAGAATGATGCCCTTGAGGGCTTCGACATCGTTCGGCAGATCTGCCGCTTTAGGCATGCGCCATCATATCAAGATCGAAAGCCTGAAGCGAGAGAAAAAGCCTATAAATAAAGGCTTTTTACGCAGCGACGTGCGGTTCGTTCGTGCGCTCGACGCGTCTCCAGTCGATCCCTTCCAACAGCATCGAGAGCTGCGCGGCGCTCAAGCTCACGGTCCCATGCGTCGCCTGCGGCCACACGAATCGTCCGTGCTCCAAACGCTTGGCGAAGAGGCACAATCCATCCCCGCTCCACCATAGGATCTTCACCCGATCACCCGCTCTGCCACGAAACACGAACAGCTGCCCAGAGAAGGGATCCTCGGCGAGGTGCGTCTGCACGAGTGCGGCGAGCCCATCGAAGCCCTTGCGCATGTCGGTAGCGCCCGCGGCGAGCCACACCTTCACACCCGCAGGCAGTGCAATCATCGTTCCACCAAAAGATCGATGACACGCGCGAGCGCTTCGCCGTCCACAGGCCCGCGCACCACAATGCTGTGACCGTTACGGAGCCGGATCTCGATGAGTCGCGAGGCCTGCTTAGGCTCCGAAGGGCTCTCCCTCGGCGCTGTGGGCGCCGCTCGCTCGGTCGGCAACACGGTCGGCGTGCTGACCGTCACCGGCAGCAGCTGCGCATCGTCCTTCGCAGCTTGCGGGTTCAGTAATCCGCGCCGATGCTGCCGCCTCCAAGCGAATACTTGGTTGGCGTTGACGTTATGACGACGGGCCACCATCGCCACCGAAGCGCCCTTCGCACGCGCCTCCTCAACAATGCGCAGCTTCTCTTCGATCGTGTGCCGCATCCGCGGCCCAGTCCGCCGGCCCAGCGTATCCGTCGTGACGATCTCTTCCGC
>JBEKVP010000452.1:0-2880 GCA_049513935.1 Steroidobacteraceae bacterium | reverse complement strand
CAAGGACCGGGTGTTCGACAGCGCCCAGTTCGTCGACGCCGTCCGCCGGGTCGCGGCCGGCGGCACCGTGATGGACCCGGAGGTGATCGCCCGGTTGCTCGCGCGTAACGCCGGCGACGGCAGCCTGGCTGCGCTCAGCCCACGCGAGCGTGAAGTACTCGCCCTGATGGCCGAAGGCCGGTCCAACGCCGCCATCGGCCAGCGGATGGTCATCACCGAACGGGCCGTAGCCAAGCACACGGCATCCATTTTCCTCAAACTGGACCTGCAACCGTCCGACGATGACAACCGGCGGGTCCTCGCCGTCCTCGCCTACCTGGGCGGATAGCGCGAGCAGCCGACGCGCGCGGGCCCGCGGTCGTTGACCGTGACAAACCCCATGTATAACCTCTCCGTGGCCGGGCAGTAGTGGAGGGCTTACTCCAAGCCGTTTACACGGGGGTTGTCATATGAGCACAGAACAACAGCCGATACCGACGCCGACACCGACGTCCGCCCCCTTGCCGCGCCCCGCGATAGGCGAGGAGGCGCCCCTGCCCACCGGTGAGTTTCCGGGCGCGGGGACCCCAGTCGCGGGAGTCGCGGGCGCGCAGGCCGAGCCGCCAGCACCGGTCACCGAACCGTCCGCTGAGCCCGCCCCGCCCGCCCTGCCGCCCGCCCCCGAACAGGCCGCCTCTTCGCGCGCCGCGGGCCCCTCGCTCAAGCCCAAGCACACCCGGACCAGCGGGCTCTGGGTCGCCGTGGGCTTCTTCGCCATCATCTTGCTGCTCTTGCTGATCTTCATCTTGCAGGTCGGTGCGTCGCCGAAGGAATTCTCGCAGACATAGGCCATCATCGCCTCGAAAACGCGTCCGCCACAGATGGGGCATTTCCCGATCGGTTCCTGTACGTTGACGTCCAGCGCCGTTCCGTCGGCATTCACCGGAGCGTTGTCGAAAACAAGTTCGATCTCGTTTTTGTCGTTTAATTTCAACGCGGCGGCAAAGGGCCAGCCCGCCTTGCTGCGAAAGCCCCGCAGCGGACCGATCAACCGTTTCTCGAGCAACTCCTTCAGTTCGAGCGGTTCGAGCAGACGCCCCGCCACCACTTTCCGCAGGGCGATCGATTTATCCCCGGCCTCGTAATTGCGCAGCGTCTCCACCATCGGCTGGCCATTGGGAGCATTGAAGTCGAGCGGCTTCGGCTCATAGCCCGATTCCTCGAAACCCTTCGCCTTCTCGACGATCGTCTGCGTCAACCCAACGATCTCCTTCATGAAATGACTGCGGGCGAGTTCGCCCCGCTCCATCTGCTTGAGCTTGTATTCCCATTCGCCGGTCATTTCAGGCGAAGCCAGCGCCGGGATGTCGACGGCGTGGAGCAACTCCATCAGAGCCCACGCCTTGGGCGCGGAACTGATTTCACGCCCCTCGCGCCGGAGATATTCCTCGGCCAGCAGCCCTTCGATCGTCGCCGCGCGCGTGGCCGGCGTGCCGAGGCCTTTCGCCGCCATCGCCTCGCGCAATTCCTCGTCCTCGATCAGCTTGCCCGCGCCTTCCATCGCGCTGAGCAGCGTCGCTTCCGTGAACCGCGCCGGGGGCCGCGTCTCCAGGCTCTTGACCTCGATTTCCTGAGTCTTCACCGTCTCGTTTTCCTGTACCGCAACCAGCGCGGCCTGCTCGTCCTGTTCCTCGCGCCCGTAAATTTCGAGCCAGCCGGGAAAGACCAGAATCTTCCCCTCGGTCTTGAACGGCTCTTCCTCCACGCGGGTGATGCGCGTCGTCACCTCGAACTCCGCCGCCGGATAAAAGACGGAGAGGAAGCGCTTCGCCACCATGTCATAGACCTTGCGCTCGAACTCGTCGAGCTTGTCGGGCGATTCGAGCGTCGGCGTGATCGCGAAGTGGTCCGAGACTTTCGCGTTGTTGAACACGCGCTTGGTCGGCTTGACCCAGTTCTCCGCTAAAATTCTCGACGCGAACGCCCCCAGATGACTCCCGCGCAAGTTCTTCAAAACCTGCTTCACCGTGTCGATATAATCTTCCGGCAACGCGCGCGAATCCGTTCGGGGATAGGTGAGAACCTTGTGATGCTCGTAGAGCCTCTGCGCGATTTGCAGCGTCCGCTTGGCCGAAAGACTCAGGCGGCTATTCGCTTCCTTTTGCAGCGTGGTCAAATCGTAGAGCGCCGGCGACATTTGCGACGCCGGCTTTTTCTCCTCGGTGACGACGCCGTCCTTGCCGCGGCATTTTTCCTCCAGCGCGCGCGCTTCCGCTTCGGTCCAGAGGCGCTCCGGCTTGGCGTCGGGATTCTTGTCGTCCTTGGCAAAGTCCTCTTTGAACCAGCGCCCCGGATACGTGCCCGCCTTGGCGGCGAAAGTCGCATGGACCTCCCAATAACTCTTCGGCACAAAGGTCTTAATCTTCTGGTCGCGCTCGACCACGATGGCGAGCGTCGGCGTCTGCACGCGGCCCACCGGCGTCAATTGGAAACCGCCATTGCGGGAATTGAAAGCCGTCAGTGCGCGCGTCCCGTTGATGCCGACCAGCCAGTCGCTTTCCGAACGGCACACGGCCGCGCTGGCCAGCGGTTCCAGTTCCGAGCCGGGCCGAAGATGGGCGAAGCCATCCCGGATCGACGCGGGCGTCATCGACTGGAGCCAGAGCCGCTGGATCGGCTTTTTGCAGGCCGCCAGCTTCACGATGTAGCGGAAAATCAGTTCGCCCTCGCGGCCCGCGTCGCACGCATTGATCAGGCTCGTCACATCCGCCCGCTTCATCAGCTTCTTCAGCAGGCGCAAGCGCCCTTCGCTTCGCTCGATCGGTTTCAGCGCAAATTCTTCGGGAATGACCGGCAACGCGGCGAAGGTCCACTTCCCCTTTTGCTTGTCCATGTCCCCCG
>JBEKVP010000451.1:0-2883 GCA_049513935.1 Steroidobacteraceae bacterium | reverse complement strand
AACCGCCCGGTGCGCGCCGGCGGCGGCCAATCTGCCTCCCCCGCTTCGCGCACCGCTCGGTGCATTGTCGGAATCAACCTACACCGGCTGCCCCGTGCAGATACGTCACTGGTTACAGTAGCGCCGATTCGACCCGAGCACGTTGTCCGTGCCTGCGGTATTTTGTTCGAGCTTGCGCGTCTGGCATTTTCGCAGCTCCGCATGCAGGCTTGTGGCTTTGCCGCGTTCGGCGCGAGGGTGATCAACAATGGGCATCAACATCGAGGATTTCCGAGTTCGCGAGGGCAGCCAGGTCGATCTCAAGAAGTGGCCGACGCGCGTCGCGCGCGCGTACCGCGACGATGACGACTACCAATCGATGCTCAAGGATCACGTCAGCCAGCTCAGCAGCCATCAGGAACGCCTCTACGCCTCGGGGGCTTACGCCGTCCTTCTGATCTTTCAAGCCATGGACGCCGCCGGCAAGGACGGCGCCATCGCGCATGTGATGTCCGGCGTGAATCCTCAAGGCTGCGACGTGTTCAGCTTCAAGCATCCCACCCCCGTCGAGCTCAAGCACGACTTTCTCTGGCGTACCACGCGCGATCTGCCCGAGCGCGGCAAGATCGGCATCTTCAACCGCTCGTACTACGAGGAGGTGCTCATCGTGCGCGTGCACCCCGAGATTCTGCGCGCGGAAGGGTTGCCGGACTCCGGCAGCGGCAAATCCATCTGGCAGGAGCGGTATCAATCCATCGTCGGACTCGAGCGGCATCTCGACCGAAACGGCACCCGCATCGTCAAGATCTTCCTGCATCTGTCGAAGGAGGAGCAGCGCAAGCGCTTTCTGGCGCGCATCGACGACGCGGAGAAGAACTGGAAGTTCAGCGAGGCCGATATCGCGGAGCGCGGGTACTGGAAGCAGTACATGAAGGCCTACGAAAAATGCCTGAGCGCGACCAGCACCAAACACGGACCTTGGTACGTGGTGCCCGCGGACGACAAACAGAACGCCCGATTGATCGTCTCGCGGATCGTGCTCGATACCATCGACGCGTTGAAGGTCGAGTTCCCGCGACCGCCCGCAACGCGCAAGAAAGAGCTACAGAAGCTGCGCAAGCAACTGGAAAAGTAGGCCTCAGGGCACGAGCACCGCGGCGCCCTCGAATCGCCCGGCTCTGAGGTCGGCGAGCGCCTCATTAGCCCGCTGCAGAGGATACGGGGTGGTGCGCGTCTCGATGCCTATTTGCGGCGCCAGCCGCAGAAACTCGATCCCGTCCTGGCGCGTGAGATTGGCCACCGATTTGATCTCGCGCTCTTCCCACAACCATCGGTACGGAAATGCGGGAATGTCCGTCATGTGGATGCCGGCGCAAACGACCCGCCCGCCTTTGCGCACGGCCCGCAGCGCACGCGGCACGAGGCCGCCGACCGGCGCGAAGATGATCGCCGCGTCGAGCGGCTCCGGCGGCGCATCGTCCGACGCACCGGCCCACGACGCCCCGAGACTGCGCGCGAAGCTCTGACCGGCCGTATCGCCGCGCTGCGTGAAGGCGAACACCGTTCGCCCCTGCCACCGCGCGACCTGGGCCAGGATATGCGCGGCGGCGCCAAAGCCGTAGAGCCCCAGCCGCTTCGCCTCGCCGGCGATGACGAGCGAACGCCAACCGATCAAGCCCGCACACAGCAGGGGCGCGAGAGACACATCGCTCCCATTCTCGCCCAAGGGGAATGCGAACCTTGCGTCGGCGATCGCGGCGGTCGCGTAGCCGCCATCGCGGGTGTAGCCTGTAAACAGCGCGTTGTCGCACAGATTCTCGCGTTCCATCCGGCAATAGCGGCACACGCCGCAGGTGTGGCCCAACCAGGGCACGCCGACCCGCTCGCCCATCTCGAGCCCCTCGACCTCCGCCCCGAGGGCGTCGATGCGGCCCACGATCTCATGTCCCGGAATGATGGGAACGCGCGGTGCGTCCAGCTCGCCGTCGACGACGTGCAGATCGGTACGGCACACGCCGCAGGCGCTGATCTTGACGCGGATTTGCGCGGCGCCCGGTTGCCTGTCCGCGAACTCTGTCCATTCGAGCGGCGTCTTCAGGCGGCTGAGCACCATGGCATGCATCGTACTAACCCTCTCCGGCCGCCGGCGGCCCCGACAGCGTGGTCAGCGCCGCCGTCGCCAGGAATATCGCGCCGGCCAGCGCCATCTCGGCCGCGATCGAGCGGCGCAAAGCTCGCGCCGCGGCTCGAGCGCCCGGGGCGCGACCCGCGGCCGCGAGGCGCGGCGTCAAGCGTAGTTTATTGTACGCGGCCAAGGCCAGAAGGCAGGCGACCAGCGCGAGCTTGACGCAGGCCGTGCGCCCATAGCCCGAGCGCCACAATTCGGACGCGCTGCCGAGCAGCGTGCCGAGCGCGGTGATCCCCGCCAGGACCAGCAGGCTCACGACGGCGAGGGCCGCGTTGCCGAAACGTGCCGCAGCGGCGGCCACGCGCTCTGCGTCATCGCTGCGGGCCAGCAACCGCAACGGCCAGAGCGCGCCCACCCAAAAAGCAGCGGCCAACAGATGAACTCCGATGAGTATTGGGGCCCAGCGTAAACCGGCGGTATGGGCATGCCCAACCCAGGCGAACGATGTAGCCGCGCCGGCAGCCCCGGCGATGGCCCATACCCCGGGCCGTCGATCGGCGGCGAGCGCCGGTACTGCGAGCAAGAGCCCGGCGGCGCGGGCCATTGCCGATCGCCCCTCGCCGCCATGCCACACCAGAGAGACGAGCCCGGCATTGAGCATCCCCGATGCATCGCCGCTCATCGAGGCCGCCGTCACGAGAATGCGCGCGGCGCTCGCCGCGATCGCGACCGCGATGAGGATTCCCAATCGACGCCCGATCAACGCGCGGTCGACC
>JBEKVP010000450.1:0-2883 GCA_049513935.1 Steroidobacteraceae bacterium | reverse complement strand
TGTTCAGGTGACCGCGGCCGACACGACCATTCCGTACAGCGAGCCGCTCGAGGCCTACGTCATACCCGATGAGGCGCGCATTGCCGCCGCGGTACGTACGGCATTGAAGTAAGGACGGGGACTACGGCAGCCGTGTAGTCGCGCCCGGTGCGCGCGCCAGTCGCGCGGCCGCGATATCGGCCCCCTCGCGCAGCGCCCGAAGTTTCTTCCAGGTCACGGCTGGATCGATCTTGCCGTAGCCGGCGTGGCGGCGGGGTTCGCTACCGGTCGGACGACGCGGCGCGCGGAAAGCGCCGCAGCCGCATCGCAATATCTTCCAAAATTAACATAAGCTTAGCCGAAAGCGCTCTGTCCTGCGGCGCGGGCCTGCCGCGCGATCCCAATTATGGAGATTGTGCAAGCGGCCTGCATGCATCGTCGCGCCCTTCACGGGCCGTCGGCCGTGAGAGCCGCGCCGAATACGCCATGATAGAGTCGGCGCCTAGGTCTTTAAGGCTCCGGCCGACTTGTGTGGGGAAGATGCCATGGACACGCCAACGAAGCATGATGGATTCCCGCTGCCCAGTTCGCTCAAATTGCTGCCGGGGACCGAAGCCGCTCAAGCGGCTTATCCGTATTACATGCAGTTCACGCCCGCGGACGATGAACGGTTCTGGTTCTACAACTCGATGCACTTCCCCGAGCCCATGTCGGCGTTCGACATGGTGACGGCGGAGGCTGCGTATTGCGCTCTCGGCTCCGCCAACACACGCGTGCACTGCCTGCCCACGACGCTCGGGATCGACTACCGGATCATCAACGGCCGCGTCTACATCGGCGGCAACGCGGTGACCGACCCTGCCGAGATTGCGCGCCGCACGCACGAATTCCAGTCGCGCGCGTTCTATTACTACGAGCATTGGGAACGCCTCTATGCCCAGTGGCACGACAAGATGCTCGCGCTGATCAAGGCCGCTCAAGCACTGCCCAAGCTCGAGCTGCCTGAATTCGAACCGCTCGCCCATGTACACGCGGGACGCGGAGTGGCGTCGAACCACTACCTGTTCGACGTGTATCAAAAGACGCTCGAGGGCTACTTCCGGATGTGGCACCATCACTTCGAGTTTCTCCTGCTGGGTTACGGTGCCTATCTCACGTTCTTCGGCTTTTGCAAGAAGGCGTTTCCAGAGATCAGCGACCAAACCGTCGCACGCATGGTGGCCGGCATCGATGCGGAGATCTTCCGTCCGGACGAGGAGCTGCGACGACTGGCCCGCTGCGCGGTTGATCTTCGGGTCGACGGACACTTTCAGGACGGCCGGTCAGCCGATGCCATCCTGCGGTCGCTGCGCGAGGCCGGCGAACCCGGCCGCAAGTGGCTGGCCGAACTCGAAATCTCGCGCGATCCTTGGTTCAACATCAATGTGGGCGATGGCTTCTACCATTACCACCGCTCCTGGAATGACGACCTCTCAATGCCGTTGGCGAGCCTGTCCGGCTACATCGAGCGGGTAAAAGCCGGCGCGTCGCTGCACCGGCCGGTCGAGAAGCTTCAAGCCGAGCGGCGCGATCTCATCAAGGAGTACCGCGAGCTGCTCGGCTCGGATGAGGAACGCGCCGCCTACGACCAGATGATCGCGCTCGCCCACCGCGTGTTCCCCTACGTCGAGGGACACAAGTTCTATTGCGAGCATTGGTACACAAACTTGTTTTTCAACAAGATCCGTGAGTTCGGCGCGCTACTCGCCGCCCATGAGTTCTTCGCTGATGCCGAGGACGTGTTCCAGCTCACGCATTACGAGGTGGAGGCGGCAATCATCGATCTCATGACGGCATGGTCCACGGGATCGAAGCCCCGCGGTCCCGCACACTGGCCGAGGGTCGTCGCCGAGCGGCGCGCGGCCATCAAGCAATGGGCCAAGGCCGACACCCCGCCCGCGCTCGGACCGGTCCCGGACGTCATCGATGATCCGGCAATCGTGATGCTGTGGGGCATCACGCGGGAGAGTCTCGACGCTTGGCTGCGCGCCGATACCGACACCACCAGCAACGAAATTCACGGCTTCGCAGCCTCGAACGGCGTGGCCGAGGGCCCGGCCCGTATCGTCAAGTCGGCCGAGGAGATCGGCCGGCTGCGCAGCGGCGACATTTTGGTGTGCCAGGTCACCAACCCGACCTGGGCGCCGATCTTCCAGAAGATCGCCGGCGCAGTCTCCGACATCGGCGGCTCGATGAGCCACGCGGCAATCGTGGCGCGCGAGTATGGCCTCCCGGCGGTGGTCGGTACCGGTACCGCAACGGCGCGCATCCGCGATGGCCAGAGAATTCGCGTCGACGGCGGCCGCGGCATCGTTACGCTGCTGCCGTAATTCCGTGATGCTGCCCTCCGGCCACATTAGCTGGTTCGCTGAGATCGGGCTCGGCGATCGTCCGCGCGTCGGCGGCAAGGGTGGCAGCCTGGGGGAGCTGCAGCGCGCCGGCATCGCCGTGCCTCCCGGATTTGTCGTGCGCACCGGCGCCTTCGAGCGATTCCTGCAGGAGATCGAGCGCACCGCACCGGTGCGAGCGCGGGTCGAAGCGCTGGCACCGGACGACCTGCCCGAGATCCAGGCCTGCTCGCGCGATCTTCGCCACCGGATCGAAGCCGCTGCGCTCCCGGCCGATGTCGCCGCGGATATCGGCAGCGCACACGCGGCGTTGGCCGGCGATGCCCGCATCCCCGTCGCGGTCCGCTCTTCGGCAACGATGGAGGATGCCGCCGATGCGAGCTTCGCCGGCCTCCAGGACACGTTTCTCTGGGTCACAACCGCGGCCGATGCGTTGGATCGCGTGCGCAGTTGCTGGGCCAGCCTGTATTCCGCCGAATCGATCAGTTATCGCCGGGCGCGACGCTTTCCCGAGGCA
>JBEKVP010000449.1:0-2891 GCA_049513935.1 Steroidobacteraceae bacterium | reverse complement strand
ATGTAAGGCAGGGGGAAGTTACTCAGTTTTTCCTCGCCCACCGCCGGCATCTCGGCCTTGGCGCGCCACCTGCGCATGAACTCCTGGTTTTTGACCATGCGCTGGTTGTGGTCCGCGATGGCGGAGTGGTAGTCCGCTTGAATGCGGCTCGCCAGGCGCGCGATCTCGGCGGTCGAGAGCGTCTCGAGCTGCTGCTGCTTTTTGCTGCGGCTCACTGGGGCTTCCCAAGGACCTGACGCGAGATGAGGGCCTGACGCGATAAATCCTCCAGGGCCGCGAGCGCGTCCTGGGCGCGTATCTTCCACTTTTCGCCCGCCTCTACCGCGCGTAGAAGTAGCTCGCGAGTCTGGGCAAGCTCCGCTTCGACGAGATCGAGCTCGGCCCGGGCGAGCTTCAGTTGGTTACTCATGCGCGGGTCCGCCGTCATCCGCCAGGCGGTGGAGATCGTGATCGTCGGGATCGATGCCGATCGTGTAAAGCGTCCCCGGAGCGAGCGCGCGGAAAGCCGCGTCGTCCTCGATGACCACCTCGAACGCGTTGGCGCGTTCGCCCTGCGAGAACGTCGCGACGTTGCCGTCGGCCGACACGTCCGTGAGCGCTACCTGGATCTTCATCTGCGCGGCCTGCCTCTCGACGGCTGTTCGACTCGGCCGCCGTACTTTTGCACTTCCGGCCGTCCTTGGAACTCGCCGCGCACGGCGGCCGGCCGGGGCATCTCCGCGATCCCCACGATGGCGAAGCCTAGGGCGAACACGCAATCGTCGTGGCAGCCGGACTGCGCCTCCGCCTTGCCCGAGTTTTTAATCACGAACGTGTTGAGTTCGGAGATCGTGATCGGGTCGTGGAGGATGATGGAGCCTTCGCGCAAGGCGGCGTCGATTCCGGAGATCAGCTGCGGGCGCGTGATTTGCGTGGTCTTCCAGCCGATCAGATCGGAGCGCGTCCACGGGTCCGCGCCGGGTTCATTGCGGCGGTGGTATATGAGTCCGGAGGGATAACCCGCGCGGAGCAGCTCGTCGATGCAGGCCAGGCCCGGGCCGTTCGCCTCGGGTACGATGCCGGCGTTGTTGTACCAGCGCGCGATCGCGTCGAGGTTGCGCCCGAACTCCGCCGGCTGCACTCGCGCGCGAAGCACGGCCACCTGCTCGCCGGTGTCGCGGTCGAACACCTGCCCCACGCAGAAATCGGCGTCCGGATTGCCATCGCCCATGTTCGCGTCGAGGCCCTCCGACACATCGCCGCCGACTATGTAATGCCGCCCGGGCTGCGGGCGGCGGTAGATCGCCAGCGCACCGCGGTCTTTCTGCGCGAAGACGATGCGCCGCTCTCCGCCGTAAGTGACGATCTCGAGATCCCCGCGCGGGGCGTCGGCGACGGCTGAATGCCGCGCGATCGCGCGCAAGTCGAAGCGGGGACGTCCACTCGAAATGAAAGCCTGCTCGGGATTTGAGGGATATTCCTGGTGGAAGCGGTCGAGCGATCCCTCGCAGTTATTCTCAATGCACCAGCGGCGCCACTGGAGCTGCTCGAGCCGCAGCGAGTAGCGGCCCATCTCCTCGCGCTCTTCCTCGTCCAAACTGTGCTGGAAGCGGTCGCGCGCGAGCACCAGCGGCATGGAGTACTCGGGCTCTTCCCACCACGCAAAGAACACACCCAGAAAATCGGACTCGGTGTTGGCCGGGTCCATGACGCGCTGCCACAACTTGTGGAAGGGATTGCCCAGGCCGTTGGCGGTCGAGGGAATGATTATGTTCGTGTCCGGATCGTTGGGCACGGCCTGCATGATGCCCGTCATTAACGTGGCCGAATCCTCGTAGAAGGCGAACTCGTCGAGCTGCAGATTATGGAGCGTGAAGGAACGGCCGAAGTGCGCGGAGCTTGCGGATTTGACCTTGATCCACGAGCCGTTGTCCCAGCTCAGGGCGTCTTCCGCGTCCTTGATCCGCTTCGGGATTTTGATGATGCCGCCGAAGCGCTTGTAGTTGTCGGCGAAGATCCGGTAGCGCTGAAACACGCCGATGGCGGCCTCTTCGTTGTGCGCGACGACGGCGGTGTGCCGTCCCGCGCGGAAAGCCGTGTCCTGGAAAAACTGGGACGCGACGCCGGTCGTGACTTTGACCTGGCGCGCTTTGAGGTTCACGATGCGGACCGCGCGCCCGGCCTCGCGCTGCTTTTTGATGGCGGCGTTCAGCCGGCGCTGCGCCGCGCTCGGCTGCATGGCGACGAGCAGCCCGCCCACCTTGAGCGCGACCATCAAGCTCTGCCGGCAGAATTCGCCGTGATCCGAGAACTCCTCGTAGATGCGGCGCTGATCGGGTGTGCCTACACTATTAATGTGAGGGGACATCGCAACCTCGGCGGCGACGGCACCTTCCCGCATGGCAAGTTACAGCCGGACGATGAAGGGCAGATACGGTTTGCGGTCGCGGCCGACCATGTGGCCGGACTCGTGCGCGTAGATTTCGGGGACGTTCCTGTTGTCTGGCTGGCGATGCTGCCGGCCAACGCAAGAGAAATCGCGCACAGCCTTCTGAAGATGGCCGATGAAATCGATGCGGTCGCCCTGGGTCGCCACTTAGACGAGAGCATTCTCCCCGGCTAAACAAGGCCATCAATCCCCACGCGCTTGAGCAACACGCGCAGCTTCGCGTGGCCCTGCTCCGCCTGCCGGAACGCCCAGCTGGTCGAACGTGAGCGCGATTGGCCGATGTCGTGGTAATTGGCGTCGTGTAAGGCGTGCTGCACCACCGCACGCCGCTCGTCTTCCGAGAGGTCCTGCATCAGCCGGCACAGGTGCGCGCGGACCTGGCCGCACAGCACGATCCCCGCGGTCGGGTGATTCCACTGATCGCGGATTGACCCGGCCTGGTCGTGCAGCGGGCCCGGGGCTT
>JBEKVP010000448.1:0-2893 GCA_049513935.1 Steroidobacteraceae bacterium | reverse complement strand
CGTCAGCAAGGAGAAGAACGCCGAGGCGAAATTCAAAGACGTTCAAGAAGCCTACGAAGTCCTCAAGGATACCGAGAAGCGCGCCGCCTACGATCAGCTTGGCCGGGAGTATCGCTCCGGCCAGCAGTTCCGGCCGCCCCCCGATTGGGAACAGCGCTTTGCCCCATCGGGGGGCGGCGCTCGATTCTCCGATATCAACGGCTTCAGTGACTTCTTCTCGAGCTTGTTTGGGACGGCCGGCGGGGGCGCAGGCGGTCACCCCCAACCCGATGCCGAGGCAGGCCACATCGACGTGTCGGTCGAGGAGGCTTACGCGGGAACCCGGCGCCGCGTGACCATTCACGAGAACGGGCGCGCGCGCCTGGTCGACGTCCAGATCCCGGCCGGGTTGACGGACGGCCAGGCTCTGCGCGTGGGCGGCGGCATCGGTGGGCGCGGTGCGCTGATCTTGCGGGTCCGGCTGCGGCCCCATGCGATCTTCGAGCTCGACGGCAGGGACGTGCACGTTGAGCTCCCGCTGGCGCCGTGGGAGGCTGCCTTGGGGGCCAAGATTCCCGTACCGACGCTGGGCGGGACGGTCGAATTGACGATTCCGGCGGGCGCCCAGACGGGCCAGAAACTGCGGCTGCGCGGCCGCGGCTTTCCAGGCGCTCCGGCGGGGGATCAGTTCGTCACCCTCAAATTGGTCACGCCGGCGGCGGGGACTCCGCAAGCCAAGGAGGCCTATGAGCGCATGCGGCGCGAGTTCAACTTCAATCCCCGCGCCGGGTGGCCCTGAAGAGCGGACGGGCTCGCAGCCCGCGGGGCCACGGCCGTGCGGGAGCACCCGCGACCGGGCGGCGCGCTTGAAGTCCCGGGCGGCGACCCCACCTAGCGCGTAGGCGTACCGCCCGCCGTAGTGTTCAACCCATAACGAATGTAAGGCCATGACCACCGAAACCCAGCCGCAGATCAAAGAATTCCAAGCCGAGACCAAACAAGTGCTGCGACTGGTCATCCATTCGCTGTATTCGCACAAGGAGATCTTTTTGCGGGAATTGATCTCGAATGCCTCGGATGCCTGCGAAAAACTGCGGTTCGAGGCGCTCGCCAATCCGAGTCTCATGGGCTCGGACGAGTTGTCCGTGACGTTGATGCCCGACGCGGCGGCGGGCACGCTCACCGTCAAGGACAACGGCATCGGCATGAGTCAGGACGAGGTCGTCGACAACTTAGGAACCATCGCCCGCTCCGGCACCAAGCGGTTTCTCGAGACCTTGAGCGGGGACGCGGCCAAGGACGCGCAGCTCATCGGCCAATTCGGGGTGGGGTTCTATTCCGCCTTCATCGTGGCCGACCGGGTCACCGTGCTGAGCAAACGCGCCGATGCGGACGCGGTGCGCTGGAATTCGGACGGCGAGGGCTCCTACGAGGTTCAGAGCGCGGACAAGACGGATCGCGGCACCGAGGTCATCATGCACCTGCGCGACGAGGACAAGGAATTCCTGGAGCCGTCGCGCCTGCGGGCATTGGTGCGCAAGTACTCGGATCACCTGAGCATTCCCATCGTCCTCAAGACCGCAGATGCCGCGGAGACCGTCAACCAGGCAAAGGCATTCTGGACTCGGCCCAAATCCGAACTCAAGGATGAGGAGTACCAGGCCTTCTACAAGCACCTGACCCACGACTCGGACGATGCGCGCGCCTGGGCGCACAACAAAGTCGAGGGCAATATCGAATATACCTCGCTGCTCTATCTGCCGAAGCGCGCGCCGTTCGATCTCTTCGAACGCGACCCGCACGGCGGCGTGCAGCTCTACGTCAAGCGCGTCTTCATCCTGGACAAGGCGGCGGAACTGCTGCCGCCCTGGCTGCGATTCATGCGCGGCCTGGTCGACACCGCCGATCTGCCGCTCAACGTATCGCGCGAGTTGCTGCAGAACAATCGCACGGTCGAGAAGATCAAATCCGCCCTGGTGAGACGTTCGCTGGACCTGTTCGAGGAACTCGCCGCGGACAAGCCGCAGGAATACGCGGAGTTTTGGAAGACCTTCGGCGTGGTGCTCAAGGAAGGCGTCATCGACGATGCGGGTCAGAGAACCCGGATCGCCAAGCTGCTGCGCTTCAACTCCACCGCGTCGAGCGGCGACGCGCAGGGCGTGCAGACGCCCGACGTGACGCTCGAGGCCTACGTCTCGAGGATGAAGCCGGATCAGAAGGCCATCTATTACCTGACGGCCGATTCCCTGGCAGCGGCCCGCAACAGCCCGCACCTGGAGGGGTTCGGCAAGTCGGGCTTCGAGGTGTTGCTGCTCACCGACCGCATCGACGAATGGGTGGTGAGCCACCTGCACGAGTTTGAGGGCAAAACGCTGGCGAATGTGGCGAGCTCCGCCGGCGATGTGGCATCCACCATCGAAACGCCGGAAAAGGCCGCCGCCGAATCGAGCTACAAGGACACGGTCGAGCGCCTCGGCAAGACGCTGCTCGGCAAGATCGCGAGCGCGCGCGTGTCGGGCCGGCTCACGGATTCCCCCGCGGTGCTGGTCGCCGGGGAGTTCGGGGTGAGCTTGCGCATGGGGCGGATTCTCAAACAGGCCGGCCAGAGGAATCCGTTCGCGACGCTGCCGATTCTCGAATTGAATCCCAAGCATCCGCTGGTGGAGCGGCTCAAGGATACCGCCGACGAGGCGGTCTTCGCCGAGCTGGCTCACCTGCTCTATGACCAGGCGATGTTGGCCGAGGGCGGAGACCTCGACGACCCGGCGATCTTCGTCAAGCGGATGAACAAGCTCATCGTCGAAGGCCTCGCCGCCGCGCCGAAGATCATCCTGAGCTGACGATGCTCACGCCGCAATGGGCCTCGTTCGAAGCCAACCCCGCCGAGGCGTCGGGCGACGATTCGGCGCTGCTC
>JBEKVP010000447.1:0-2895 GCA_049513935.1 Steroidobacteraceae bacterium | reverse complement strand
TCGAGCGATGCGTCGGGCGCATCCACCGCCATGAACGGCACCACCGCGATGGGGATGGCGTTTTCCTGCCCGCGCGTCACTTCGACGATGAATTCCCCGTGCGTGCGCGGACAGAACGCAAGACACAAGAGCAGGGCAATTGCGGGCAGCGTTTTATTCATTGGGCTTGAACTCGAATGCAAAATTGCGTTGGAACAGTGCCGGATCCGGCGGGTCCGGCAGCGGTGAGGCGCGGTACACCGCATTCTCGATGGACTGGCGTACGGCCGCATCGCCGTTGCACTGCGTGACTCGCGCGCTCGTGACCTCGCCCCCCGGCACCTGCGTCACCTGCACCACGCAATCGACACCGACGCGCGCCGAGGGAGGCTTGATCCACGCGTTCTGAATTCGATCGCGCAGCAGCGCCACATAGCGATCCTTCAAGGGACTCGCCTCGACCGCGGCGGTGTGCTCCTCGTCCGCCATTTGCCGGCGCAGCTCGTCCTCGCGCTCCTTGCGCGCACGCTCATCGGCCGCGCGCTTCGCCTCCGCGGCCTGCTTGGCGTCGGCGGCGGCCTTGGCCTCGGCGGCGCGCTTCTCATCCGCCGCGCGCTTTGCCTCCGCCTGACGCTTCGCGTCCTCGGCCGCGCGCGCCGCGTCGGCCCGCGCCTCCTCCGCGGCTTTCGCGTCCGCGGCCGCCTTGGCGGCGCTCGCCGCCTTCGCCTCGTCCGCGGCCTTGGCGTCGGCCGCGGCTTTGACCTGCTGCGCCGCCTTCGCCTCGTCCGCGGCTTTCGCATCCGCCGCCGCTTGGGCCGCGGCCCGCGCCTGCTCCGCGGCGCGTTCGGCCTGCGCGCGCTCCGCCGCGTGCAGAATCTGCGAATCGATCACCGTCGCATTGACCGGTGCCGACTGCAGATACACGGGCGCGCGCGTCGTGGACACCACGGCGGTAAGCACCAAGGCGGCGACGAGCGCCCCGTGCAACAGCACGGAGAACACCATCGGACCGGTATGCTCGCGCAGGAACTCAGGCACGTCAGCGCGCTCCCTCTGCGGCGCCGCCCGCATCTGCGGGCCCGCGCGGCGGCAAGCGCTCGGGATCGGTCAAGAGGCCCACCTTGTCGGCGCCTGCGCGCTGTAAAAGAACCATGGCGTGCGCCACGGCCCCGTACGGCACCGTGGTGTCGGCCTTCACCAGCACCGGCGTTAGCGGGTCGCGGCGCAGGAGCGCGGAAGTGCGCGCGCTGATGGTCGTCTCCGCCGAGGGCTTGTCCTGGTTCGGGCCGAAGTTGATGTAGAGCCGCCCGCGCGCGTCGATGGTCACGATGAGGGGCTCGTGCTTCTGCAGGAACGCGGCGTCGATCGGCTTCGCTCCCGCAGTCGGCAAATCGACCTTGATCCCCTCCTTTAGGAGGGGGGCGGTGATCATGAATATGATGAGAAGCACCAGCATCACGTCGATGTAGGGTACGACGTTGATTTCCCCCATCAGTTTACGTCGACGCAGCGGTGCCGGCATGAGTTATGAATGCGCGGCACGGGCCGACCCGTGGCGCTGAAGAATGGTCGAGAACTCTTCGACAAATGTATCGAAACGAAGTTCCAGGCGGCTCACCTGGTCGGCGAATCGGTTGTAGGCCACGACCGCGGGAATGGCCGCAAACAGGCCGATCGCCGTGGTGATCAGCGCCTCGGCGATTCCCGGCGCCACCGCGGCGAGCGTCGCTTGCTGCACGTTACCGAGATTATGAAATGCCGTCATGATGCCCCACACGGTGCCGAACAGGCCGACGTAGGGACTCGTCGAGCCGACGGTCGCGAGTGTCGCGAGATTGCGCTCGAGCCGGTCCTGCTCACGCATTTGCGCTACGCGCATCGCGCGACGCGAGCCCTCGAGCAGCAGATCGGCCGCGGTGCTCAGCTGGCGCAGGCGGCTGAACTCGCCGAAGCCCGATTCGAAGATGCTCTGCAAACCCGTGCCGGCGCGGCCCTTGGTCTCGATGGTCCGGTACAAAGCCGTCAGGTCGCCGCCCGACCAGAAATGCGACTCGAACTGATCGGCGGTGCGCCGCGAATGGGAGATCACGCGGCTTTTGCGGAAGATGATGGCCCACGAAGCAACCGAGGCAAACAGCAGCAAGGCGACGACCGCCTGGACGATGGGGCTCGCGTCGAGCACCATGGTCCAGACCGACAAGTCATTCGGCATTACGCCACTCCATGAACAGATCCCTCGGGATAGGTCGGGGTCTCAACGAGTCCGAGTCGAGACAAGCAACGCGAGCGTTCGCGTCGATGAGCTGCACGCCGCCGCGCCAGATCGATTGCTTGAAGTGAATTGTCGCACCTGTGAGCCGGCCAAGTTCCGCGGTGACGAGAATTTCATCATCGAGGACGGCTGGGCGCAGGTAGTCCACGGTCAGATTGACGACCACGAACTGCAGCCCGCGCTCGGTGCGCAGCTTGACCTGATCGACTCCCAGCGCGCGCAGCCAATCGGTGCGGCAGCGCTCCAGGAACTTCAGGTAGTTCGCATAATAGACGACGCCCCCCGCATCGGTATCCTCCCAGTAACAGCGGAAGGTGCACTCGAACCTCGGCGCCGCCACTATGGGCCGTCCTTGAACAGCGGTAAGCTCATGTCGCGTTCGATCGCTGGAGCGGCCAGCCCAAAGTGCGCATAAGCCGTGCGCGTGGCGACCCGGCCGCGCGCGGTGCGCATCAGAAAGCCCTGCTGGATCAGAAACGGCTCGATCACATCCTCGATCGTGCCGCGCTCCTCGCTCATAGCCGCGGCCAGGCTGTCGACGCCGACCGGGCCGCCTTCGAATTTCTCGATCACCGTGAGCAGAAGCTTGCGGTCGAGCATGTCGAAGCCCTGCGGATCGACCTCGAGCATGTCGAGCGCCGCGA
>JBEKVP010000446.1:0-2896 GCA_049513935.1 Steroidobacteraceae bacterium | reverse complement strand
CCGGGCGGGGAGCTTCGCGTACTCCTCGTCCTGCACCAGGTGCAGGAAGCGGTAGTAGACGTTGTTCATCGCCATGACCGCCGCGGCGGCGTGCGCCGCGCTCACGTGCGCGGCATCGAGGTGGCGGGTGGCGAGCGCCTGCACGCTGCGGCTGAAGGCGGCGTTGCCGGAGGCGGCCGCGGAGGCGAGCGCCACGCCCCAGATCTGGCGCTCGTTGAGCCCCGGGGCGCCGCTGCCGGTGAGCACCGACCCCAGGTTCAGGGCGAGGTCGCGCGCGTAACCGGGCAGCGCCTCGCGGATACTTTCCAGGGTGTCCATGTTCTTCAGGCCGCCTTCAGGGTGTCGTCGCCCTTCTGCCAGTTGCACGGGCACAGCTCGTCGGTCTGCAGCGCGTCAAGCACGCGCAGCACCTCGTCCGGGCTGCGGCCGACGTTCAGGTCGGTGACGTAGACGAAGCGGATCACGCCGTGCGGGTCGACGATGAAGGTAGCGCGCTGCGCGACGCCGGCCTCAGGGTCGAGGATGCCGAGCGCGCCGGCCAGCTCGCGCTTGATGTCCGAGAGCATCGGGAACGGCAGTGTGCGCAGCTCCTCTTTGTCGCGCCGCCACGCCAGATGCACATACTCGCTGTCGGTGCTCACGCCGAAGAGCTCGGCGCCGCGGTCATGGAACTCTCGGTTAAGCTTGCCGAAGGCCGCGATCTCGGTCGGGCACACGAACGTGAAGTCCTTGGGCCAGAAGAACAGCACCTGCCATTTGCCGGCCTGCTCGCCACTGCGAAACTGCTGGAACGCCGTGGCCGGATCGCTCGACACCACGCCGGTGAGCTCGAAGCTCGGAAAACGTTGTCCAATGCCTAACATGTCGTCACTCCTTGGGAAGTCGGGTGGTCGCTCGGGCGACCGTCTGAGGGCCACTATGGGGCCGTGGGAGCCGTTGGTCCAATCAATTGACTTTATAATACCGATAGACGCCATATATCGATCCCCGTGGCCGACCTGAAGCTCAAAGACCTGCGCTACCTCGTGGCCGTGGCCGACACGCGCCACTTCGGCCGCGCCGCGGCGCGCTGCAGCGTGAGTCAGCCCACCCTCTCGGCGCAGCTGCGCAAGCTCGAGGACTACCTGGGGGTGCAGCTGATCGAGCGCCGCCCGCGGCATGTGACGCTCACCGTGGCGGGCGAGGAGATCGCGCAGCGTGCGCGCTCGATGCTCGAGGGGAGCGCGGCGAGCGTCGAGCTCGCGCACGCGCGGCGCGATCCGCTCGCCGGGCAGCTTCGCCTGGCGCTGCTGCCGACCATCGGACCGTATCTGCTGCCGCTGGTGGCGCTCAAGCTGCGTAAGGCGCTGCCGCGCCTCGAGCTGATGCTGTACGAGTACCAGACCGAACCGATGCTCGAGCGGCTGCACGCCGGCGACATCGATGTCGGGATTCTCGCGCTGCCGGTGCGTGATGAGGCACTCGCCCAGCGCGCGCTCTACGAGGAGCCGTTCGTGCTCGCGATGCCGGAATCCAACCCGCTCGGCGCGCGCGCCCAGGTGCGCATCGATGATTTGAGTGGCGAGACGCTGCTGCTGCTCGAGGATGGGCATTGCCTGCGCGATCAGGCGCTCGCGCTGTGCGCCCGCAGCGGCGTGCGCGAGAAGCAGGACTTTCGCGCCACCAGCCTCGAGACGCTGCGTCAGATGGTGGCCGCCGGAGTCGGCGTGACCTTGCTGCCGGCGCTGGCGAGCCGTGGTGCCTACGGCGCGGCGCGCGGAGTGGTGGTGCGGCCCTTCGCCCGGCCGGTGCCGAGCCGGCGGATCGGTGCCGTATGGCGCAAGAGCAGTGCCCGCGCCGCGGCGATCGAGGCCGTGTGCGAGCAGATCGCGCGCCACAGCGGCTTGCCGGCGGCGGCCTCGCGGTGAGCGCCGACACCGAGGTCTCGGTCTATGACCGCATGTGCTGGCCGGAGGGGGAGCTCGAGCGGGCGCTGGCAGGGGGGGCCCATCGGCGCGAGCTCGAGGCCTACTTCGGTCATGGTGAATACGCACTGCTCGCCACACTCGCTCGTCGGGCCGCGCGCGCGCACGACCCCGCCCGCCGCCGCGGCCGCCCGAGCGCGAGACGCCCGCGTCTCTATCTGCTACCGGGGCTGCTCGGCTCGCAGCTCGGGCGGCCGCGCTCCGCGTCGCAGCCGCCCGATCTATTGTGGCTCGACCCGGCCGACATCGTTGACGGCAGGCTCTCGGAGCTGCGGTGGCCGCGGCACGCGACCCGCGCTCGGGCGCTGCGCCCGCTCGGAATCATCGTTTATGTCTATCTGCCGCTGAAACTGCGGCTCGAGGCCGCGGGCTTCGATGTCGTGCTCTACGCCTACGACTGGCGTGAGGACCTGTGGTCCTGCGGACGGACGCTGGCCGCGGCGCTCGCGGCCGATCCGGCCGCCGAGCTGGCGCTGGTCGGTCACAGCATGGGCGGTCTGCTGGCGCGTGCCGCACTGGCGCAGACCGAGGGCGCGACCGCGCGGCGCATCCGCCGCATCGTGACCCTCGGCACGCCGCACGGCGGCGCGATCGGCGCCGTGCAGGCATTGCGCGCCACCTACCCGGCACTGCTGCGGTTGGCCGCGATCGACCGTAACAACGATGCCGCGACGCTGGCGCGGGTATTCGCGAGCTTCCAGAGTGTCTATCAGCTCCTGCCTGCACCCATCGGACCGCTCGATCTGTTCGATCCCACAGCCTGGCCGAGTCGCGGTGCGCAACCCGATGCGGCCCTGCTGGCGCAGGCACACGATTTCCGCTCGCGGCTCGCGCCGGGCGATGCGCGCTATGTCTCGATCATCGGCACCGGACAGCGCACCGTAACCGCGCTCGAACAGCGCGGCGGTCAATTTCGCTACGAGATTACCGCG
>JBEKVP010000445.1:0-2900 GCA_049513935.1 Steroidobacteraceae bacterium | reverse complement strand
GGATCTCGTTCCCCGTCGAGCGCTGCCTGCGCTCTTTTTGCAGGCGCCGGCGGATCAGCTGGCGCTTCAGCTCGGACAGATAGTCCACGAAGAGCTTGCCCTCGAGGTGATCCATCTCGTGCTGGATGCACACCGCGAGCACACCCTCCGCGTCGATCTCGAACGGCTCGCCGTCGCGACCCTGGGCGCGCACGCGGATGCGGGCGGCGCGCTCGAGCTTGTCATAGATTCCCGGCAGTGACAGGCAGCCCTCCTCGCCGGGCGCGCGTCCCTCGGCGGACAGGATCTGCGGGTTGATGAGCACCATCGGCTGATTGCGCGCCTCGCTCACGTCGAGCACCAAGAGCCGCTTGTGTACGTCCACCTGACTCGCCGCGAGCCCGACTCCCTTGGCCGCGTACATCGTCTCGAGCAGGTCGTCCGCCAGCTGGCGCACGGCATCATCGACCGCCGCGACCGGCGCCGCCTTGGTCCTGAGGCGTGGATCCGGATACTCCAGAATTACGAGCTTTGTCATGGGAGTTATGAGATGGATATCGTGTTTTCGGCCGAAGATTGTTGCTAAAGTTCCGCCGCTGCTTAACTTAATGCCCGTTGCGGCGCCGCGTGCGATGCCGTGGTCGTCAAAAACGGGCGCCACGTCCCAGTCCTTTCAGCCAGGAGCGGCAGTATAGCAGCCGGCCCGGCACCATAGGCCCTGCGACACAAGGGAGCGAACGAATGCAACGCCATCTGAAAATTGCCCTACTACTCGCGATCGCTGCGGCCGCGGGCTGCCGGACACAACCCCCTCCCGCCGCGCCGGCGCCGGTCGTCCGGGACGACAACAGCGTTCAGGGTACTGTCGTGGGCGACGATCGGACGGCCATGGAAGCGGCCACTGACTCGGGGACGGGCGCCACGACCTCGCCCCTGCCGCCGCCGGAGGCCCGCGGCGGCGTCGCGCTCGCGCCAAACGCGCCCGACAGCTATGTCGTCAAGCGCGGCGATACCCTCTGGGGCATTGCCAAGGTGTTCTTGCGCGATCCGTGGTACTGGCCGGAAATCTGGCAGGTCAACCCGCAGGTCCAGAATCCGCACCTGATCTACCCCGGCGACACCTTGCACCTGGTCTACGTCGATGGGCGCCCGCGGCTCGTGCTGCAGCCGGGACTCGAGCGCGGCAACGGCGCGCGCGTGGTGCCGCGCGTGCGCAGTCAGCCGCTCGAGGCCGCCGTGACGACGATTCCTTACGAGACGGTTGCCGCTTTCATGTCCAAGCCCTCGGTGCTGGAGAAAGACCAGATCAAGGCCGCCCCGTACGTGCTGTCGACACGCGATTCGCATGTGGTCATGTCCGAGGGCAACACCGTCTATGCGGTCGGGTTCAAGAGTCCCGCCGAGGTCGGCACGCATTACAACCTGGTTCGCGTCGGCGAGGCGCTGCGCGATCCCGATGACAACCGCGTGCTGGGATACAACGGCGTGTTCACGGGCGAGGGCCATGTGACCCGCGCCGGCGACCCGGCGACGCTCATCATGACCGAGTCGACCCGCGAGACCTATCCCGGCGACAAGCTGTTCCCCGGCGACGTCGAGGTGCCCCTGGACTTCGTTCCGAGCCCGCCCCGGACCAACGTCAACGGGCGCATCATGGCGGTATCCGACGGAGTGACGGTCATCGGTCAATACGAAGTGGTCGTCATCAATCGCGGGATCCGCGACGGCCTGGTCCCCGGCACCGTACTCGCGGTGTTCTCCGCGAGCGACCCCGCGCTCGACGACTCCAAGAAGGGTTTCGTGCATCCGACGCCGCGGATGTTCGCCAAGAAAGTGGCTCTTCCGGACGAGCGCACGGGCACCTTCATGGTGTTCAAGACGTTCGAGCGCATGAGCTTCGGGCTCATCATGGAAGCGACCGACGTCATTCGCGTGGCCGACAAGGTCGAGTCTCCTTAATCCCGGTGCGCGGGCTTGGGTGTAGGCCCGCGTAACTCCACGTTCCCGCAAGATTCCGACGCGGGCGCCCGCGCGGCGCCTTGGCGATACTGCGCGGCATGCCGCTTTCGGATGAGCTCCTCGCCTGGGCCACGCTCACACGGACGCCTGCGCTCGATGCCCGGGCGCTCGAGCCGTTGCTGCAGGTTTTCGGGTCGGCCGCCGCCCTCCTCGCCGCCTCGGACGCCCGGCGCGAGCGGGCCGGGATCGCGGCCGAGGCGCGCCGGCACCTCAACAGCCCGCGCCGCGCCGCGCCGGCCGAGATCGCCTGGCTCGAGCGACCGCGGCATCATGTCGTGCCGTTCACCGACGCGCACTACCCCAAGCTCCTCAACGCCTTGCGGGACAAGCCGGTCGCGCTGTATGTCTCGGGGGATCTCGGTGCGCTCGCCGACCCGCAACTGGCGATCGTCGGCAGCCGTAATCCGACCCCGCAAGGGTGCGAGACCGCGTTCGAGTTTGCGCAGCACCTGGCCGACCGCGGCATCGGGATAACGAGCGGCTTTGCGGAGGGCATCGACACGGCCGCGCACCGCGGGGCGCTCGCCGCCCGAGGAGTCACGGTCGCGGTCCTCGGGAGCGGCATCGATACGATCTACCCGCGCTGCAACCGGCAGCTCGGCGAGTCCGTGACCGAGCGCGGTGTCCTCTTGAGCGAGTTTCCGTTGGGTACCGCGGCGCGGCGTAGCAATTTCCCGAGGCGCAACCGGATCATCGCGGCTTTGAGCCGCGGCACGCTCGTGGTCGAAGCGGCGCACGGCAGCGGCTCCCTGATCACCGCGCGGATCGCCCTCTCCCTCGGGCGGACCATATTCGCCGTCCCGGGCTCGATCCGCAATCCCATGAGCCGCGGCTGCCACGAGCTCATCAAAAAGGGCGCCAAATTAACCGAAAGCGCGGATGACATATTGAGCGAGCTCGGC
>JBEKVP010000444.1:0-2906 GCA_049513935.1 Steroidobacteraceae bacterium | reverse complement strand
GGTCGGGTCGTCTCGGCCCTATATTCTCCGGACGGCAAGCACCTGCTCACCGCATCCTGGGACAGGACCGCGCAAGTGTGGGACGCCCGTACGGGCGCGCGCCTCACTCGGCTCGTGGGTCACACGGCCGAGCTGTACTCGGCGGCCTATTCGCCCGACGGCAAGCACATCGTCACCGCCTCTCAGGACAAGACCGCCCGCATCTGGGACGCCGCCACGGGGGCCGCGGTGCGCGTGCTTGCCGGACACGGCGACTACGTCGCTTGCGCCGCCTACTCGCCCGACGGCGCGCGCATCGTAACGGCCTCCGCCGACAGGACCGCCCGCACCTGGGATGCCGAGTCCGGCGCGCCGCTCGCCGTGCTCGCCGGGCACGGCGATGTGGTCTACGGCGCCGCCTATTCGCCCGACGGCGCGCGCATCGTCACGGCATCCTGGGATAAGACCGCGCGTACTTGGGACGCCGACATGGGCACCCAGCTCGGCGTGCTCTCCGGTCATGGCTCGACGGTGGCCTCGGCCGCCTTCTCGCCGGACGGTGCGCACATAGTGACCGCCTCTCAGGACCGCACGGCGCGCACCTGGGATGTGTACGACCGCGCGCAGATTCTGGTCCTTGCCGGTCACAGCGACGCGGTCTCCGGCGCCGCGTACTCGCCCGATGGGACAGAGATCGTCACCGCATCGGAGGACAATTCCGCTCGCCTCTGGGATGCGCGCAGCGCAGCGCCGCTCACCGCCTTCCTCGGGCATGCCGGCGCGCTGACGTCCGTGGCTTTCTCGCCGGACGGCAGGCGCATCGCGACGGCGTCTCAGGACAAGACGGCGCGGATCTGGGAGGCGCGCTCGGGCGCGCCGCTCGCCGCACTCGCCGGCCATGACGACCGGGTTTACTCCGTGGCCTATTCGCCCGACGGAACGCGCATCGTCACCGCCTCGCGCGACAAAACCGCGCATGTGTGGGATGCGAGCTCCGGCGCACCGCTCGTCGTGCTTTCAGGGCACGTCGATCGGGTCTACGCGGCCGCCTACTCGCCCGACGGCACGCGCATCGTCACCGCCTCGCGCGACAAGACGGCACGCATCTGGGACGCGCGCTCGGGAGCGCCGCTCGCCACGCTCTCCGGGCACCGGGACGAAGTGATGAGCGCCGCTTACGCGCCCGACGGGGAGCGCATCGTCACCGCCTCCCTCGACGGGACCGCGCGTATCTGGGATGCGCGCACCGACCGGCTGCTGCGGATACTTTCCGCCCATGGCGAGCGGGTGCTCGCGGCCGCGTACTCGCGCGACGGCAAGCGCATCGTCACCGCCTCCGACGACGGGGCGGCGCGCATATGGGACGCGGTGTCCGGAGAGCAGCTCGCCGCGCTCTCGGGGCACGACGGCGCCGTCAATTCCGCCGCCTATTCGCCCGACGGGTCCCGCATCGTGACCGCGTCCGCGGACAAGACTGCGCGGGTCTGGAGCGCGAGCGTGCCCGCATCGACGGCCGCGCAAATCCTCTGGAGCGCGGCCGCCGCGCCGGACCCGTTGCCGGAGCTGGACCGCGCGCAGCTCGGACTGCCGGCCGACCCGAACAACGGCCGTGAGGGCGCGCCCCCGGAGCTGGGCGGCGCACACGGGCGCGAACCGAGCGCGCTGGCCGCGCGCGCCGCGCGCGCGGAGCTTGCCGCGCTCACCGCGCCCGATCTCGCGGCACGCGATGCGCTTCTCCTCGAGGCGTTTCGCGGCTACGCGCTCGCCGCCGAGCGCGCCCGCCTCGAGCGTTGGCCGGACGATGCATGGCGCGTCTGGCGTCATCGGCGCGCCTCGCTCGCGCGCGTGTTGGCGCTCGAGGACCTCATGCCGCAGGTATCCGATGCGTACGCGGCCGCGCTCGGCGCGGCGCAGTCTCCGAGATAGCTTCATCCTGTAGAATCTCGCGAATAGCCAAGGAGTTTCTGATGCCGACCACTTTCGTGCTCAATGACCGCACCACCACGCTGGATGCCGACCCTGACATGCCGCTGCTCTGGGCGATACGGGAGTTCGCGCACCTGCACGGAACGAAATTCGGCTGCGGCATGGCGCTCTGCGGTGCGTGCACGGTGCACCTCGACGGCGAGCCCATCCGCTCGTGCGTCATGCCGCTCTCGCAGGTCGCCGGGCGCACGATCACCACCATCGAAGGTCTGCAAAGCAAGCCGGCCAAGGCCGTGCAGGCGATGTGGGTTGACCTGCAGGTACCCCAGTGCGGGTACTGCCAGTCCGGACAGATCATGTCGGCGGCCGCCCTCTTGGAGAAGAACCCGGCGCCGAGCGATGCCGACATCGATGGCGCGATGAGCGGCAATATCTGCCGCTGCGCGACTTACACGCGCATTCGTGCCGCCATCCATGCCGCTGCGCAATCCATCAAGGCCTGAACCATGAGCGCGCAGATTCTCCCCCAGCGGCCGACTCGCCGCGCATTCCTGAAGAGCACGGGCACCGCAGCGCTGGCAGCCCTCACCATCGGTTTCGAGTGGAGCGGCTCCGCACGGCGTGCCGCAGCGGCAGCCGGAACGGCCGCCGGCGCGACATTCGCGCCGAACGCGTTTCTGAGAGTGGGCGCCGACAACAGCGTGACCGTGATCGCCAAGCACGTCGAGTTGGGCCAGGGTGCTTACACGGGGATCGCCACCATCGTCGCCGAGGAGCTCGATGCCGATTGGGCCCTCGTGCACGTCGAGAGCGCGCCCGCCGACGCCAAGCGCTACGCCAATTTCACATTCGGGACGATCCAGGGCACGGGCGGAAGCTCCGCCATGGCGAATTCCTGGGTACAGCTGCGCGAGGCGGGCGCCAAGGCCCGCGCCGTATTGCTCGCGGCCGCGGCGCAACAGTGGCGCGTCCCCGTTTCGCAGTTGAGCATCGATAACGGC
>JBEKVP010000443.1:0-2907 GCA_049513935.1 Steroidobacteraceae bacterium | reverse complement strand
GGCGTGGGTGCTTCGCGCGTGCGCGACATGTTCGAGCAGGCGAAGAAGCACGCCCCCTGCATCATTTTCATCGATGAGATCGACGCCGTCGGACGCCATCGCGGCGCGGGCTTGGGCGGAGGCCACGACGAGCGCGAACAGACCCTCAACCAGCTCCTGGTGGAGATGGACGGCTTCGAGGGCAATGAGGGCATCATTGTCATCGCCGCCACCAATCGCCCCGACGTGCTCGACCCGGCGCTGCTGCGCCCGGGCCGCTTCGACCGGCAGGTCGTGGTGCCGCTGCCCGATGTGCGCGGCCGCGAGCAGATTCTCAAAGTCCACATGCGCAAGGTGCCCCTGGGCGACAACGTGAAGCCGTCGGTGATCGCGCGCGGCACACCGGGTTTCTCGGGTGCGGATCTCGCGAATCTCGTGAACGAGGCGGCGCTTTTTGCCGCGCGCGGCAACAAGCGCTCGGTCACCATGGAAGAGTTTGAGCGCGCCAAGGACAAGATCATGATGGGCGCCGAGCGACGCTCCATGGTCATGACCGAGCAAGAGAAGCGCAACACCGCGTACCACGAGTCTGGCCACGCCATCGTCGGCCTGTCGGTTCCCGAGCACGATCCGGTCTACAAGGTCACCATCATTCCGCGCGGGCGCGCGCTCGGCGTCACCATGTTCCTTCCGGAGCAGGATCGCTACAGCACGAGCAAGCGCCAGCTCGAAAGCCGCATCGCCACGCTGTTCGGCGGCCGGGTCGCGGAGGAACTGGTGTTCGGACCGGATGCGGTCACCACCGGTGCATCGAACGACATCGAGCGTGCCACTGAGTTGGCCCGCAACATGGTGACCCGCTGGGGCCTGTCGGACCGACTCGGTCCGCAAACCTACAGCGAGGAGTCGGGCGAGGTGTTCCTCGGGCGCAGCGTCACCCAGCACAAGCAGGTGTCGGACGTCACCGCCCACGTGATCGACGAGGAGGTGCGCAAGGTCATCGACAGCAACTACCAGCGCGCCTACACCATCATCAAGAACAACATGGACAAGCTCCAGTCGATGTCCGAGGCGTTGATCAAGTACGAGACGATCGACGAGGAAATGATCAAGGACATCATGGAAGGCCGGGAACCGCGTCCGCCGCGCGATTGGGACGATACTCCGACCCCCACTCCCCGCGGTCCCACGGCCGAGAAGCCCACCGCGCCGCTCGTGAGTCCGGCGGGGCAGCACTAGAGCCTGTCTGCGAAGACGGCTCTCCCGGCGAGCCCGCACGCGAGTGGCCGATGCACTGGCAGTGCCGACATAGAACGATCGACCTCGAACGTCCTGTGGTCATGGGCATCCTCAATGTGACCCCGGATTCGTTTTCGGACGGCGGGCGCTGGCTCTCTCTCGATGAGGCCGTGGAGCGCGCCGCGCAAATGACCGCCGAGGGTGCCGCCATCATCGATGTGGGCGGCGAATCGACCCGGCCGGGGTCGGCCGGGGTGGATGCCGCCGTGGAGCGCGGGCGGGTGCTTCCCGTGATCGAACGCATTGCCGCATCGCTCGATGTGGCGATCTCGATCGACTCGAGCAAGGTCGAGGTGATGAGGGCCGCGGTGGCGGCAGGGGCGTGCATCGTCAACGACGTGAACGCGCTGCGCGCGCCGGGCGCGCGCGAGTGGGCCGCCTCGGCCGAGGTCGGCGTGTGCCTCATGCACATGCGCGGTGAGCCGCGTACCATGCAGAATGCGCCGGATTATCAGGACGTGGTGAGCGAGGTGGGCGCTTTTCTGTCGCATGAACGTGCCGCGTGTCTCGCCGCCGGCATCGCGCGCGAGGCCATCGCACTCGACCCGGGGCTCGGTTTCGGGAAGGGACACGAGCACAACCTGGCGCTGCTCAAGAATCTCGGCCACTTGGCGGCGCTCGGCTCACCGCTTCTGGTCAGCGTGTCGCGCAAGAGCCTCATCGGGCGGGTGCTCGGACGGGCGCCGCTCGAGCGTCTGTACGGCGGCTTAGGTATAGCGGCGCTCGCGGCGAGCCTCGGCGCGCGCATTATACGTACCCACGACGTCGCGCCGACGCTCGACGCGATCCGCATGGTGAGCGCAGTTTTGGAAGGGAGAACGACTTGACGCATTATTTCGGCACTGACGGCGTTCGGGGCCGTGTCGGCGAGGCGCCGATGACGGTGGATTTCGCATTGCGGCTCGCGAGCGCCGCGGCCCGCGTGCTTGCGCCCGATGGCGGCCGAGTCCTCATCGGCAAGGACACGCGCGTGTCGGGCTACATGTTCGAATCGGCGCTCGAGGCGGGGTTCGTCGCGGCCGGCGTCGACGTGCTCCTGATCGGCCCGCTGCCCACGCCCGGCATCGCGTACATGACGCAGCGCCTGAACTGCAATTTTGGCGTGGTCATCAGCGCCTCGCACAACCGCTACGAGGACAACGGCATCAAGTTCTTCGATTCCAGCGGCAGCAAGCTCTCGGACGCGGTGGAGCTGCGCATCGAGCGCCTGCTCGACAGTCCGGTGGTGACGCGCGAATCGCAGCGCCTCGGCAAGGCGGTGCGCACCGACAAGAGCCGCGTGCAATATCAGGAGTTTTGCGCATCCACCATCCCGCGGGGCATGACGCTCGAGGGCTACAAGATCGTGATCGACTGTGCGAACGGCGCGGGCTACAAGGTCGCGCCGCGCGTGTTCGCGGATCTCGGCGCGGAAATCGTGCCGATCGGCTGCTCGCCGAACGGGCGCAACATCAACGACAGTTGCGGCTCGACGGCGCCGGAGCTCTTGCAGCTGACCGTGCCCGGCGTACGCGCCCAGATCGGTATCGCGCTCGACGGCGACGGTGACCGGGTCATGATGGTGGATGAGCTCGGGCGGTGCGTCGACGGGGATCAAGTGCTGTATCTTCTGGCGCGCGCCTGGCAGGC
>JBEKVP010000442.1:0-2907 GCA_049513935.1 Steroidobacteraceae bacterium | reverse complement strand
CGGTGGTCGCCGTATCATTGTCGGTGGGGGCGACGGCGCAGAATGCGTCGAACGCGATCGACAGCCACAAGAACGTGAACACCGGGAGTCCGGGAGGGAATCGTGTATAGCCAACCCACAGGCCCGCGCTCGATCGGCGGCGTGCTCGACGATGCGGTCCACCTGTATCGCGACTCGTTCCGCCACATCTTGCCGCTGTTGATCGCCAATGCGATTCTCGCGTCCGTTCCGGGTTTGATCCTTGGATTGAACCAGGCCGCCGCGGCGACGCCGCTCGAGCAGGGGCGCGCGGTTTACCAACTGATGACCTCGTCGGGCTACTGGATCACCTTCTTGGTCGTGCTGTTCGTGAATCTGATGGTGTACGGCGCCCTGATCGGCTCCCTTGACAGCATCGCCAAGGGCGGCCGCATGGGCCTGGGCGAGGCGCTTCAACTTGGCCTGTCGCGTCTACCGCGCGTGATCGGGGCATCATTTCTATTCGCCCTCGCGGTCACCATCGGGTTCATTCTGTTGGTCATCCCGGGCATTTACTTGATGGGCATATTCCAGCTCGTCTTCGTGGCGATCATCCTGGAAAACTCCGGCGTGTTCGGCGCCTTCGGCACCAGCCAGCGCTTGATCAAAGGCCACTGGTGGCGCTCGGCCGCGATCTTGACGGTCGCGATCATCATCCTGGTGGTGCTCAGTTTGCTCGGCGGGGTCGTCGCCGCATTGCTGGCGGCGCTCCGACCCGGCACGGGAACGGTACTCATCGTCAATCAGCTCGTGGGGCTGATCGTCAATATTTTTGTCGTAGGGTGGATGCCCTGCGTGCTGCTCGCGATGTATTACGACCTCAAGCTGCGCCACGAAGGCGGGGACTTAGCCACCCGCGTCAACGCGCTTGCGGCCCGTTGAGCTGATTCGGCTCGTCTGCGCCATTGCGTGCCTCGCCGCGGCCGCTGCGGCCGTCGCCGGGGAGGGCACCCCGCCGGCGCAAGCGCTCAGAGCGTGTGTCGGAAAGCTTAAGCCGGCTGCGCGGGGCCTCGAAGCGCTCGCAGCGCAGTGCCCGGACCTCAAGGGCGCGCTCGCCGAGCTCGGCTACCCGCAGACCTTGTCGCCGGGATGGGAGGATCGGCTCACCCCGGGTCAGCTCGAGGATTTGGCGGCTTTGGCGAGCCGCTATCGCGGCGGTCGGCCGAGCGCGGGACCCGATGTCGGCGCCGTTCGCAGCATTGTCGCCGGCCTCGCAAACGAGCGCGTATCACCGAAGTCCTGGTGGGAGGTCATCAAGGACTGGGTGAGATCGTTATTTGCGGGTCACGACGAGCACGGGCTTTCCTGGATCGAGCAGTGGGTGAACAAGCTCAGCAGCGCCGCGAGTGTCCTCGCGGTCGTCACCTACGCATTGGTGGCGCTGGTCATCGTGGGCTCCTTCGTTTACATCATCATCGAGCTGCGCTCCTCGGGCGCGTTCGGGCGCGCGGCGCGCGGCTCGATGGGAGCCAAGACTGCGGCCGTCGCGCGCTTCGCCAACGATGCTCTCGCGGAACAGGATCTGGCGCGGGCGCCGATACTCGATCAGCCGGCCCTGTTGCTGGCGCTGCTCGTGCGCAGCTTGAAGCGCGGCGGCCGCCTCTCGGCCGAGCGCCACCTCACGCACCGGGAGCTCGCCCGCGCGGCGGCTCTAGACGATGCGGGTCAGCACGATCGGCTGGGCCGGCTCACGCGGGTCGCGGAGGAGGTGCTCTACGGCGCGCGCCCGCCGGCGGTCGAGCTCGTGCACAGCGCGGTCGAGGACGGGCGCGAGCTGCTCCGGCAACTCGAGGGCCCCCGCCCGGTGCCGTCGTGAAGGAGCGGCTCACGACCTTTGCGCTCGCGGTCGGCGCGCTCGCGCTCTTCTATGCACTGCTGTTCCCGAAACCGTTGCCCGATCGCGCGGAACAGGATCTGCCCTTGAGCACGGAGACGCGCGCGCACGGGTACCAGGCCTTGTGGCGCTGGCTCAAGGGCGAAAAGATTCCGGAGAAGGCGCTGCATCAGCCCTACTCGGATCTCTCGAAGTCGACGAGCCGCGGCGATGTGCTCATCGTAACGATGCCCGCGCGGGTGCCGCCGCGGCGCGAGGAGCTCGTGGACCTCGATGAGTGGGTGGCACACGGCAATACGTTGTTGGTCATGGCGGCGCTGGACGACACGCCGCCTTGGTGCCTGGGCGCCGACCCGGGCTTTCTGAAGTCGCTCGGCCGCATGACGCGGCTCGACTTTGAGGCCAAACCGGAAAGTGCCGATAAGCGCGCCGGGCCAGCGGTGAAAACCGAACAGCCCGGCAAGCGGGTGCTGCGCGCGCTTCAGCAGGTCGCGGAGCCCGAGCGCATCGTGTTCCGCTCCCGCGGATCCCTGCCCCTGTTCGACGGAGTCCGTTCCGTTCTTGCCCTGTCGGAGTATCCCGCGTCGCACTGGAATGGCACCGCCATCGATGGGTCGGCCGTGCTCGAAATCGCCGAGCGGCTGCCGGCATCGGATACGACGGCGGCGGAGCCCGTGGTGTGGTTGAGACGTCACGGCGAGGGACAGATTCTGTTGATCGGTTTCGGCAGTATTTTCGACAATGCGTTGATCGGTGAGGAGGACAACGCGCGGCTGTTCGCGAACATCATCGCCTGGTCCAAGGACCCGAAGGGCAGCGTCATCTTCGACGACGATCACCAGGGCGCCGTCGAGTATTACGATGCGCAGGCGTTCTTTCACGATCCGCGGCTGCATCGAACGCTGCTCTGGATCATCCTGCTGTGGTTCCTATTCGTCTTGGGTTGGCAGCGCCTGCGTCCCGCCGCCGGGGATTGGAGCCTCATCGATATCACACATTTCATCGGCGCCACGGGCGAGTTCTTTGCGAGCGCATTGACCCCGGCCGCAGCCGGC
>JBEKVP010000441.1:0-2908 GCA_049513935.1 Steroidobacteraceae bacterium | reverse complement strand
TCAATGGGCCGCGCCCGCGCCGCGCGCGAGCCCGGTCTCTACGACGCCCTGGTCGACAAGACCAATGGCGAGGACGTCGCGATCCTCTGCACCACCTCGGGCACCACAGCCAATCCGAAACTGGCGATGCTCGCCGCCGGTCGCGTGCTGCGGCATTGCGCGACCTATCTAGCGTTCGATCCGAAGGGGCCGGACGACGAATACGTCTCGGTGCTGCCGCTACCCTGGATCATGGAACAGGTCTATGTGCTCGGCAAAGGCCTGCTGTGCCGGATGAAGGTCAACTTCGTCGAGCAGCCCGACACCATGATGAACGACTTCCGCGAGATCGCGCCGACCTTCGTGCTGTTCGCGCCAAGGGTCTGGGAATCCATCGCCGCTGACGTGCGCGCCGGCGTCATGGACGCCTCCCCGCTCAAGCAAAGCCTCTATGAGCTCGGAATGAAGACCGGATTGTCGGCGCTGGCGCGCGGCAGGCATTCCGTGGTGGCCGACGCGATATTGTTTCGCGCGCTGCGCGATCGGCTCGGCTTTACCCGGCTGCGCTCGGCAGCCACGGGCGGCGCCGCGCTCGGTCCCGATACGTTCAAATTCTTCCAGGCCATGGGCGTGCCGCTGCGCACGCTGTACGGCCAGACCGAATTGCTGGGCGCCTATACGCTGCATCCCTCCGGAGAGGTCGACCCGGATACCACGGGTGTGCCGATGGCCGACAGCATCGAAATCCGCATCGACAATCCGGATATCCACGGCGTCGGCGAGATCGTGGTGCGGCACCCCAACATGTTTCTCGGCTATTACAAAAGCCCGGAGGCCTCCGCCGCCGACATGAGGGACGGCTGGATGCAGTCGGGCGACGCCGGCTATTTCAACGCCAACAAACAGCTGGTGGTGATCGACCGCATCAAGGATCTCGCCGAGACCGCGCGCGGCGAGCGCTTCTCGCCGCAATATATCGAGAACAAGCTGAAATTCTCGCCCTACATCGCCGAAACCGTGGTGCTCGGCGCCGGCCGCGACGCGCTGGCGGCGATGATCTGCATCCGCTTCTCGATCATCTCGAAATGGGCGGAGAAAAAACGCATCTCGTTCACCACCTACACCGACCTGGCCTCGCGGCCGGAGGTCAAGCTCTATCACTTCTACACGAACGCGATCCTGATGCGGGCGCCCGCGATCGCGCGATTGCTCCGGTACGACGAGCGCTTCTGCATCTTCTGCTCCTACGGAGGCTTCGACCGCGCGACCTACGGCAAGGTGATGGGCGTCGACAAGTTCGACGCCGCGACGGCCAACATCCGGCTGCTGATCGAGGAGAAGGTCCGCTCCGGCTCCAAGATCCGCGTGCAGGTCAACCTGCGCGTGCCCAAGGGCAACGAGCGCGGGGAGTTCTGGGACTACCTGCGCCGGCGCAGCGCCGAGGGCGTCATCCACCTCGACGGCGTCGACGACTTCGACAACTGGGGCGGCAAGATCTCCGACGAGCAGCTGCGCGGAGCCGGCCTGGTGCCCAAGCCGCCGCCCGTCCACCGCGGCCCGTGCCACCGCCTGATCACCGGCCCGATGATCCTGGCCGACGGCCGCGTGAACGCCTGCTGCTGCCGCGACGTCGAGGCGACGCTGATCGTCGGCGACGTGAAGGCGCAGCCGCTCAAGGACATCCTCTCCGGCCCCGCGCTGAAGGACCTGCTCAAGCGCCACGAGAGCGGCGACTTTCCCGACATCTGCAAGGTCTGCACGCGCTACGAGCCGATCTACCCGGCCTGGATGCAGACGGGGCTCTGGAAGGCCTTTCAGCGCTTGATCGGCGGGTGAGGGCGAAAAAGCTAGAATGAGCGCGTGCTCGAGTACGCGTTCCTGACCTTCGGCTCGCTCTTCGCGATCGTCGACCCGTTCGCCGCGATCCCGACCTTCCTCGCGATGACGGCCTCGGACACGACCGCGCAGCGGCGGCGCATGGCCCGCACCGCGTGCATCACCTGCGCCGGCGTCATGGCGAGCTTCGCCGCGCTCGGACCCCTGATCTTCCGCCTGTTCGGCATCACCTTGGCGGCCTTTCAAGTCGCCGGCGGGCTCGTGCTCCTGCTCTCGGCCCTCGACATGATCCGCGCGCAGAAGTCTCCGCTCAAGGAGACGCCGGAGGAGATCGCCGAGGGCATGAGCAAGGAGGACATCGCGATCACGCCGCTCGCGGTGCCGCTGCTCGCGGGCCCCGGCGCGATCACGACCTCGATCGTCCTCGCGGGCAAGGCGACGACCCTCGGCCGAAAGGCGATCTTCTTCGCGCTCATCGCCCTCGTCGCGCTGGTGACCTACTGGACCCTCACGCTCGCCGCCGAGAGCGCCAAGCGCCTGTCCTCGACGATCCTCAACATCATCACGCGGCTCATGGGCCTGCTGCTCGCCGCGCTGGGCGTGCAGTTCATCCTGTCGGCGCTCAAGATCGGCTGACGCGTGAAGGGCATCCTTTACGCGCCCGTCCGCGCCGTCTGGCTGAGCCTGCGCTGGGTCCTGGAGCTGTTCGTTCCCCGCGAGCGCCTCGACGCATGGCTGGGCTCGATCGGCTTTTTCCGCTGGAAGGACGACTCGCTCGTGTTCCGCCGCGAGCTGGCCGACGGGACCGTCCTCATGCTCCACCCCGACGACGAAAAGATCGTCCGCGAGATCCACGAGAACGGCTGCTACTCGCGGGCGAGCGTCGCGGCCGACGACGTCGTCGTCGACGTCGGATCCCACGTGGGGGTTTTCTGCGTGCGCGCCGCGCGCATGGCCAAGTCCGGGCGGGTGATCGCCGTGGAGCCGGCGCCGTCCAACCGGAAGCTGCTGCTCAAGAACATCGAGCTCAACCGCCTGAGCAACGTGAGGGTCCTGGATTGCGCCCTCTCCGAGCGTCCGGGAGAGGCCGAGC
>JBEKVP010000440.1:0-2908 GCA_049513935.1 Steroidobacteraceae bacterium | reverse complement strand
CTGCCGGACGCGCCGCTCGACAGCCTCGATATGGTGCTCAAGAAGGACGTCGCCGCCAAATTCGCGCGTTGCGGCATCGGCCTGATCGATTCGTGGGGCGATATCTTGCCGATGGTCGCCCGCTATCTGGGACAACCGGCGCTCTCATCCGAGGCCGCGCAGCTGCGCGCCGTGATGGCGAAGCTCGACGAGGTGAAACCCTACATTCGCCGCATCTCCACGTCCGGCTATTATCAGCAGCTCGCCGAGGGGGAGTTGTGCCTGGCGATCGGATATTCCGGCGATGCGCTGATTGCGCGCCGCATGGTCAAGGAGTCCCACGGCAACATCAGAATCGATTACTCGTTTGCGCGGCAAATGGTGCCGTTCTACATCGACAGCATGGTGATCCCGGCCGATTCGCCGAATCCCGCCGCGGCGCTTGCCTTCATCGACTTCGTGATGCGGCCGGACATCTCGGCATCGGTCACGCGATTCATCGGCTTCGCGACCGCGAACGCCGCCGCGATGCCGCTGCTCGAGCCCGAGGTGCGCAACAACGCCGTGATCTATCCGCCGGCGGAGACTCGCGAGCGCTTCGAATTGCAGAAGGTCTATTCTCCCGACGAATCGCGGGTCTTCGACCGCGCGTGGCTCGAGTTCAAGTCGGGCCTTTGAGAGCGCATGCTCACCTACGTCTACTTCGGCACCAACGATCTGAAGCGCGCGATCGCGTTTTATCAGGCGGCGCTCGCACCGCTCGGCATGGCCCGCTGCATCACCGGCGACCCCGAATGGGATCGCATCTCGGCCGGTTGGGGTACGTATGAGGACGACGGGGCGCACGAGCTCGCGTTCTGGATCGGCACACCGTTCGATCAACGGCCCGCGACCGTCGGCAACGGCTCGATGGTCGCGTTTCAGGCGCCGTCGTGCAAGGCAGTCGATGAGTTTTACGCCGCGGCGCTCGCGCACGGGGGCATGTGCGACGGTCCTCCGGGTCTTCGCCTGCACTACGCGCCGAATTTTTACGCCGCGTACGTTCGCGACCCTGACGGCAACAAGGTGGCCGCGGTCTGCCACGGCGTGCCGGACTACCCGCTCCCTTAGGGACCACGCTCTGCGCGCATTGCGCGGCATGCCGATTCTGGTTTAGCTTTGGCGCTTACACACACGCTGGGGATAATCCGATGAGGTTGCGAACTCGAGTCGAAGGGGGCGGGACGCCGCGGCTCACGCGCTGGGGCGTGGACAGCGAGTACGGCCGGCTGCGAGACGTCCTGGTCGGTCCGATCGACCATTTCAATTGGCAGGCGGGCAACGCCGTCGCGCAGCGCTCCGAGCGCGTGGGCCTTAAGTTCGATTTCGGCACCGCCCGGTCGCAGTACCGCGAGATGCTCGACATCTACCGGCAGGCGGAAGTGAACATCCACACGCTGCCGCCCGATCCGCTTCTCCCCTACCAGATCTTCGCGCGCGACTCGAGCGCAATGACCCCGTGGGGCGCCGTGATCCTTCAGCCGCAGAAAGCGTATCGGCGCGGCGAGTACGCGGCGTGCCTCGGATTCTATCTGGATGCGGATATTCCGATCTACGACCTCATCACCGCCGGCAACGTCGAAGGCGGCGACTTCATGGTGCTGAAACCCGGCGTCGCCGTTTGCGGATATTCGGGCGAGCGCTCGATCGAGCCCGCGGTGCGGCAGCTGCAGAGCTGGTTCGAGGCTGAGGGCTGGGAGATGCACACCTACGCCTTCGATTCGCACTTTCTGCATCTCGACGTACAGATGGGCATGATCGCGGAGGGACTCGCCGTAGTATGCGTCGAAGCGGTCGAGCCGGAGCTCGTCGAGTGGCTGCGGTCGAAGCGCATCCGCGCGATTCCGATCTCCTACGGCGACGCCATGCAACTCGGCAGCAACGTCGTGGCGCTCGGCAATGAGCGCGTACTGGTTCCTTCCTCGAGCAAGAATCTGATCGCGGCGTGCCGCGCCGAAGGACTCAAGGTCTACGACCCCGACGTGTCGATGATCGGTAACGGCGGCGGTGCCGTGCACTGCATGTGCCAGGCGTTGAGGCGGGACCCCCTCGATGGTCGATGATGTTGCGCGGCGCGGCTTCGTGCTCAAAGCCGCCGCGGCCGCGGGACTGTCGGCCGTGCGGGGCCTGAGCTTGGCCGACGTGCCCGCCGTCACGCACGAGCAGCTCGCCGAGCTCACCGCGGTCGAGGCGGTCGGGCGAATGTCGCGCGGCGAGCTCACCTGCGAGCGCTATGCACGGGCGCTCCTCGAGCGCTGCCGAGCGGCGAGCGCGCTCAACGCCTTCATCACGCTCGATCCGGCGCGCGTGCTCGAGGACGCGCGCGCCCGCGATCTCGAGCGGCGCGCGGGCGCAAGACCCGGGCCCTTGTTCGGTCTGCCGATCCCGGTGAAGGACAGCGTGAACACCCGCGACTATCCGACCACCGGGGGCACGCCGGCGCTCAAGAACTTTCGCCCGAAGGACGACGCGCCGGTCGTGGCGGCGCTTCGATCGGCGGGGGCCATCGTGCTCGGCAAGACCAACCTGCACGAGCTCTCCTATGGCTGGACCAGCAACAATCTCGCGTACGGCGCGGTCCACAATCCCTACGATCCGGCGAGGATTCCCGGCGGCTCGAGCGGCGGTACGGGTGCGTCAATCGCTGCACGCATGGCGCCTTTGGGAATCGCCGAGGATACCGAGGGCTCGATTCGCGTCCCGGCCGCCTTCTGCGGCATCCAGGGCTTTCGACCGACCACGGGACGCTACTCGACGCGGGGCTGCGTGCCCATCTCACCGCTGTTCGATCAGGTAGGCCCGCACGCCCGCAGCGTCGCGGATCTCAAGTTGTTCGATTCGGTCGTGGCCCGCGATTCCCGCCCGTTCGAGTCCGCCGCGCTTCACGGCG
>JBEKVP010000439.1:0-2909 GCA_049513935.1 Steroidobacteraceae bacterium | reverse complement strand
CAGAATCTGAGCCGCGCCTTGGATTACCTCCGCAAGCAAGTGGGATCCGACCCCCGCGTCACGCCGGTGACGGCGCGGGAGATCAAGGGTGTGCTGATTCTCTCGCTCGGCTTCGGGCTCGTCGGCATCGATCGTTTTCTGATATCGACGATGTATCCGACCATCGCCCGCGACCTGCATTTGAGCTACGGCGACATCGGCAAGATCACCGGCGCGCTCGCCTTCGCCTGGGGTCTCGCGGCGCTGCTCATGGGCAATGTGGCGGACCGCATCGGGCAGCGGCGCGTGCTGGTCGCCTCGCTCGTCGCCTTCTCCCTGTTGATCGGATTGAGCGGCCTCGCGACGGGGCTTGCCGGTCTCATCGCCGTGCGATTGATGATGGGCTTCGCGGACGGCGCCTTCACACCGGCAAGCATCGCCGCGACGATCAAGCTCTCGCCCGCGAAGCGACATGGCCGCAACGTGGGATTTCAGCAGACCATGCTGGTGCTGTTCGGTTTGGGGCTCTCGCCGCTGCTGGTCGGGGCGCTGCTGATGCGCGGCGTCGACTGGCGCTATATCTTTTCGATTTTTCTCGTGCCAGGGCTCCTCGTCGCGTGGCTCACCCGGCGATGGATCGGGGACGGTGCGCTCGTCGGGAGACCGCGGCGAGCCGGAATCGACGACTGGCTCTCGGTGGCACGCTATCGGAACATCCGGCTACTCATGCCGGGCATGTTCTGCTGGCTCACCTGCTTGATCACGACGAGCGCTTTTCTGCCGAGCTACTTCTTGAGCCATCTCGAACTCGACAGCGGGTCGATGGGCCGCGTCATGTCCGCCATCGGGTTCGGTGCCATGACGGGAACCATCGTGCTTTCCGCGCTCTCCGATCGCATCGGCCGGCGCCCGGTCATGCTGATCTCGAGTACCGGAGCGCTGGTGGGACTGGTGCTGCTCGGGCTCATCGGCCCCCATGCGCCGGCGCTCTTCGCCTGCCTGTTTGCCATCCACTTCTTCAACAACGCGCTGATCGCCCTGACGGTGGGTCCGATTGCCGCCGAATCCGTCCCGCCGGCCCTCATGACCACCGCGTCGGGCCTCATCATCGCGGCCGGGGAGTTGCTTGGCGGGGGGCTCGCCCCGATGATCGGCGGTGAGGTCGCCGAGCGCTTCGGCATCGAGCACATCCTGCGCCTGCCGATCGCGATGATGGCGGTGGGCATCGTGCTCAGCGCCTGCTTGCGCGAGACTCGCGACCGTTCGCCTTGAGCTAAGGCCGCTACCGTCGGAGCGCTTCAACCACCGTGGCGCGGCACTCGCCGAATCCGATGCGGCGAAATCCGTCCCGCTGACAGGCCGCGGTGAAGATCACCGTGTCGCCGTCGAGGACGAACGCCCTGCTCTCACCGTTGGGCAAGCGGATCGGTTGCTTGCCGCCGGCACTCAGTTCGATCATCGAGCCGCATTGCCCCGGCTCGGGCCCGGATAACGTGCCGGTGCCCAAGAGGTCCCCGGTCTCGAGGTTGCAGCCGTTCACGGTGTGGTGCGCGACGAGCTGCGCCATCGTCCAGTAGGCGTCCCGATAGCTCGATCGGCTCAAGCGGATCGCGGCCTCGCCATTGCGTCTCATCTGCGCGGTTTCGAGCCACACTTCGAGATCGATCCCGATGACTCCCGCCTCGCGGTTCTCCGCCGAATCGAGGTACGCGAGCGGCGCCGGGTCGCCGCTCGGGCGCCGGAAGGGCTCGCGGAACGGGGCGAGGGCCTCGAGCGTCACGATCCACGGCGAGAGCGTGGTCGCGAAGTTCTTGGCCAGGAAGGGCCCTAGCGGCTGGTATTCCCAGGCCTGCACGTCGCGCGCGCTCCAGTCGTTGAGGACAGTGAGACCGAAGATCCGTGACTCCGCTTCCTCGAGCGGCACCGGCTCGCCGAGCTCGTTGCCCTGCCCCACGATGATGCCGAGCTCGAGCTCATAATCGAGCCGCTCGGTCGGCATCAGGGCCGGAGCGGCGGCGTCCGGTCCCTTGACCTGTGCGCGCGGACGGCGGAACGAGCCGCCGCTCGGCAGGATGGAGGAGCTGCGCGCGTGATAGGCGATGGGAACCCATTTGTAATTCGGCAGCAACGGATTGTCCGGACGGAACAGACGCCCGACGGCGGTGGCGTGATGAATACCGGTGTAGAAATCGGTGAACGCGCGGATCTCGCACGGCAGGCCGAGCTCGACGTCGGAACGCGGGCGCAACGCACGGCGCCATGCCGCCTCTCGAGCGCTGCCGCGCCGCAGTCCTTCCGAGAGCGCGCTACGCAGGGCGCGGCGGGTCGCCGCCGGCGCCGCAAGCAACGGCGCGATGTCGTCGCGATCCACGAGACCCGCGGACTTGAGGCCGAGCACTTCATCGCCGATCGCCACGCCGATGCGCCAACCCTCCCCGGCTTGGCGAAATCGCCCAAACGGCAGGTTCTGGATGGGAAAGTCGCCCGCCGGATCGTTGGCGGACTCCACCCAGCTCACGAGCGATGGATCGTGCGTTGCGTCGATCACCATGACATCTCCCATGCGGAGCCCGCCGTCAGCTCTCCGCTTTGAGGGTGCCGCGGCGGATCTGGTCGCGCTCGAGCGATTCGAACAGTGCCTTGAAATTGCCCTCGCCGAATCCCTCATCATCCCGGCGCTCGATGAACTCGAAGAACACCGGCCCGAACAGCGCCTCGGAGAAGATCTGCAGCAACAGGCGTGGCGCCGCGCCGTCCGAGGTGCTGCCGTCCAGGAGGATGCCCCGACTCTTCAGCTCGCCCACCGGCACGCCGTGTCCCGGCAGACGCTCGGCGAGCATCTCGTAATAGATATCGTTCGGCGCGCTCATCAGCGGCACACCCGCTCGGCGCAGCGCATCGACGCTCGCGCATAGATCACCGGTGCGCAG
>JBEKVP010000438.1:0-2912 GCA_049513935.1 Steroidobacteraceae bacterium | reverse complement strand
CATCATCGCCATGGAAGAGATCTCCCGCGCTTCGGCGGCGGTCGGATTGAGCTATGGCGCGCATTCGAATTTGTGCGTCAATCAGATCTCCCTGAACGCGACCGAAGAGCAGAAGCGCCGCTATCTTCCGAAGCTCCTGAGCGGCGAGCACGTCGGCGCGCTCGCCATGTCCGAGCCCGGTGCCGGGTCGGATGTGGTGTCGATGCAGCTGCGCGCGCGCAAGCGCGCCGACCGCTACGTGCTCGACGGCCGCAAGATGTGGATCACCAACGGCCCCGAGGCGGATGTGCTCGTGGTCTACGCCAAGACCGATCCCGAGGCCGGTGCGCGCGGCATCAGCGCGTTCCTGATCGAGCGCGGCTTTGCGGGCTTCACGCCGGCGCAGAAATTAGACAAGCTCGGCATGCGCGGCTCGAGCACGAGCGAGCTCGTGTTCGACGCCTGCGAGGTGCCGGCGGAGAATCTGCTCGGCGTGGAGAACGGCGGCGTTGCGGTGCTCATGAGCGGCCTCGACTACGAGCGCGTTGTGCTCTCCGGCGGCCCGCTCGGCATCATGGCGGCATCGCTCGACGTCGCGGTTCCGTACGTGCGCGAGCGCAAGCAGTTCGGCCAGGCCATCGGCACCTTCGAGCTCATCCAGGGCAAGCTCGCCGACATGTACGCCGCGCTCAACGCCTGCCGCAGCTACGCCTACACCGTCGCCGCCGCGTGCGACCGCGGGGAGGCAACGCGCAAGGACGCCGCGGCCTGCATTCTTTACTGCGCGGAGGCGGCGACCCGCTCGGCGCTCGACGCAATCCAGCTGCTTGGCGGCAACGGCTATATCAATGACTACCCGACCGGACGGCTCTTGCGCGACGCCAAGCTCTATGAGATCGGCGCCGGCACCTCGGAGATCCGCCGCATGCTGATCGGCCGGGAGCTGTTCGGGGAGTCCGGATGAGCGCCGAGCAATCGGCCGCGGCGCCCCCGAGCGATCTGTTCGAGCCGCTCGACGACCAGCCCGCGTATCGCCAGATCGCCAACGTCATCGAGCAGCGCATCGTCGATCGCGCTCTCAAGGCCGGCGATCCCCTGCCCTCCGAGACCGATCTCGCGCGGCAGTTCGGCGTCAACCGCTCGACCGTGCGCGAGGCCATCCGCGAGCTCGAGACTCAGGGCCTCATCGGGCGCGTCCGGGGCGAGAAGCGCTTGCGCGTGACGCTGCCCGAGCCCGGGCGCGTGAGCTCGGGCGTGAGCCGCGCGCTCGCGCTGCACGATGTGACCTACCTCGAGCTGTGGGAAGCCATGATGGCCATCGAGCCGGCGGCGGCGGGCTACGCGGCCGCACGCCGCAGCCCGGCCCAATTGCAGCTTCTGGTGCGCACCAGCGCACGCTTGCGTGACGACCACCTGGGCACCGCCGCCGCCGTGTCGGCCGTGGTGGATTTCTTCACCGCCGTGGCCGCCGCGAGCGGCAATCAGGTGCTCGCCCTGTCGCAGGCGCCGCTCAATTTGCTCTTGGCGCCGACGCTCACGCAGATCATCGACCGGGTACCGCAGGCGCGCGCGCGCATCCGCGACGCGCAAGCGAAGATCACGGGCGCCGTCAAGCAGAAGCGCAGCGAGGATGCACGCAGCTGGATGGAAAAGCACATCCGCGACTTCAAGCGCGGGTACGAGCTCGCCTTCCCGCTCTGACGCCGGCGTAACCGGTCGGCGCCCGCGCTACAGGATCAGCTCGCGCCGCGTGTCCGCGCCGGCCGGATCGTGCACGTTGGTGCTAAACGAGACCAGCACCATGACCGAGTCGCCGGTGTTGCGGTAGGCGTGCACCACCCCGGGCGGTATGGTGAAGCGCCAAGTCTCCCCCGCCGGCACCTCGACGTCGCGAATCTCGCCTGCCTCCTTGAGTCTCACGAGGCAAGGACCGACCACCGTGCTCATCTCGACCGCGGTCGCATGCACGTGATTTCCGCGCACGCCGGCGGGCTCGGTGAGCACCACGTGCACGTTCTTCTGCGCGGCGAGCTCGGCGTCATTCAAGGGCTCGAACACGCCGCCGCGGGCATCGCGGTGAGTCTGGATGGTCTCGATGCGCACGCGCGCCGGCTCCGCGTCATTCATCGGCGCAATTCTACAGGAGTCAGTCTGGGCAGTCCGCGTCAGGGCCCGAAGGGCGCCATCAGCGGCGGCGCCGATCGGCGGCCCGGCCCCGGCTCCAGGGCCGCAATGCGGGCCTTCTCGTCGCCAGAACGACGCCGATGACGAATAGCAGGTCGAGCCAGTCGACCGCGCCGCCCCCGCCGCCGCTCTGGGGGACGGTCACGGTCAGCGTGGCCGTCGCCGCCGCGCTGTTTGCGCCCGCAGGCGCCGTCACGAGCGCCTGCGCGGCGATGCTGGCGGCGTAGACGCCCGCGGATGCGCTTTGCACCGCCAGCTCGATCGTGCAATTGCCGTCCGCCGCGATGTTCGCGCCGCGCAGATGCACCGACGTCGTCGTGTTCGTGAGCGACTTCTGCGCACCCGTGCAGGTGGTCGCGACGGCGGGGGCCGCAAGAATGGTGAGATTGGCCGGCAAGGTCAAATCGAAACTCGACTGCGTGAGGTCGAAGCCGTTCTGGTTCGCCAGCGTGATGGTGAGTGTCGACATCGTGTTCTCGCCCACGCTGTCGGGCGAGAACGACTCGCTCACCGTCGGCGCGGCCGGCGAAACCGTCAAGGCGGCCGGGCATGCGGTCGCGCGGGTCCCGGACGATGCGGGCGCCGCGCTCGAGGCGGAATTCGCGGTCACAACGACGGTCTCCGTGTCGCTGTTGCCGGCGGAGTCGGTGATGGTCAGCGTCAAGGTGCCCGGCCCCGGATCGATCGTCACGGCCGGTGTATCGGCGCCGCTCAGGATGAGGGTCGGCGGAGACGCGCTCCAGCGGTAG
>JBEKVP010000437.1:0-2918 GCA_049513935.1 Steroidobacteraceae bacterium | reverse complement strand
CGCGGCCGAAACCAGCCCGTATCTCCAGCAGCATGCGGACAATCCGGTCGACTGGTATCCCTGGGGAGAGGAGGCGCTCGCGTTGGCGCAGCGGGACAACAAGCCCATCCTCTTATCCATCGGATATTCCGCTTGTCACTGGTGCCACGTCATGGCGCATGAGTCGTTCGAGGACGTCGCGACGGCCGAATTGATGAACCGCGGGTTCGTGAACATCAAGGTCGACCGCGAGGAGCGGCCCGACCTCGACAAGATCTATCAAACGGCGCAGCAATTCATCACCGGGCAATCCGGAGGATGGCCGTTGACCATGTTCTTGAGTCCGGAGAATCAGCTGCCGTTCTTCGGCGGCACTTACTTTCCGCGTGAGCCGCGCTACGGCATGCCCGCCTTCAAGGAGCTGCTGCAGCGAGTGGCGGAATACTACCAAAGTCACGCCGCCGAGATTCGAGGGCAGGGCGAGAAGCTTGCCGAAACCTTTGGGGAGATGCTGCCCGCCAAGCCGGACGGCAGCGTCGAGCTCGATGCATCGCCGATCGCCCTCGCGAGCGAGGCCCTCCGGCAATCTTTCGACGCCACCTTCGGCGGTTTCGGTCACGCGCCCAAGTTCCCGCATCCGGGGAGCATCGAGCGTTGCCTCAAGGACCAGGCCGTCGGCATGGCGCGCCTCACGCTCACGGGGATGGCCGAAGGCGGCATCTACGATCAATTGGGCGGCGGATTTGCCCGCTACTCGGTCGACGAGTCCTGGACGATCCCGCACTTCGAGAAGATGCTGTACGACAACGGGCAACTGCTCGGAGCCTACGCCGCCGCGGCGCAGGCCACCGGGGACAAGCTATTCGCCCGCATCGCGGCCGAGACCGCCGACTGGGTGCTGCGCGATATGCGATCTCCCGAGGGCGGCTTCTATTCGAGTCTCGACGCGGATTCGGAGGGCCACGAGGGGAAGTTCTACGTCTGGACGCGCACGCAAGCCGAGGCGCTGCTGACCGCAGCCGAATACCGCGCCTTTGCGCACCGCTTCGGACTCGACGCAGACCCCAATTTCGAGGGAGCGTGGCACCTCAACGTGCGCGCACCGCTCGAGGGCGATGCGGCGGCTCGCCTGCTCGACTCCGCCCGCCGCAAGCTCCTTGCCGCCCGCACCCTGCGCGTTTGGCCGCAGCGCGATGAGAAGATTCTCACATCCTGGAATGCCCTTACCGTCAAAGGGCTCGCCATCGCGGCGCGGGTCTTGCATCGTCCGGATCTGGCGGACGCCGCGACCGCGGCAGTGGATTTCATGCATCGGAGCCTATGGCGCGACGGGCGCTTGCTCGCGACCTATAAGGATGGGCGCGCGCACCTTCCGGCCTATCTCGACGACTACGCGTTTCTCGCCGACGCCCTGCTCGAGCTCTTGCAGACGCGCTGGCGCAGCCGCGATCTGGAATTGGCCCGCGCCCTGGCGGATGTGATGCTCGAGCAATTCATGGACCGCAACGGCGGCGGCTTCTTCTTCACCGCCGCGGATCATGAGCGGCTCATTCACCGCAGCAAGACCTTCAACGACGAGTCGACTCCCGCCGGCAACGGCGTGGCGGCGTCCGTGCTCACGCGGCTTGGGCTGCTGCTCGGCAAGGTGCTCTATCTCGAGGCTGCGGAGCGCACGCTCAAGGCGGCGTGGCCGCTGATGCGCCAATACCCGGCGGCGCACCTCGCCCTGGTGTCGGCGTTGGAGGAATATCAAAAGCCGCTCAAGATCGTGATCATCCGCGGGTCGGCCGCCGATGCGCAGCGCTGGTCGCGGGCGATCAGCGCTGCCTACGCGCCGGCACGCATGGTATTCGCGATACCCGCGGACGAGACGCGGTTGCCGCCCGCCATCGCTGAGAAGCGTGCCGGCGGCGGCACCCTCGCCTATGTATGCACGGGCACGACCTGCAGCGCGCCGATGTCCGACCTCGCCGAGCTCGAGCAGGCGCTGAAAGCGTCGAGCTGAGGAGCGCTTACCTTCAGGGCCCCGGCGGTTGAAACGCGAGAACCTTGTCGGTATAGGTCTCGACCACCTCGCTGATGGGAGTCCCATCCGGCAAGGTGAGCACGGCCCGATGCTGCAGCAGCATGGGCGGGATTTCGAGAGCGGCCGCGCCGCCGCCCGCCGGGATTTCGCGCATTTCCCATCCGTCGGGCAGCGGAAGCCAAAGCAGTGTCGAGGACAGGGTATGGCGCTGGAAATGAAGCGCCTGCACCACCTTGCCGAAGGGCACGTCGGTCGTGTCGAGAAGTCTATTCATCTCCGGGGTCAGGCGGCCAGGCACGTACCAGTTGTCAGCCTCCGATAAGACCCAATTGCCGCACATCAGCCTCACCCGACGATAGCGCACCGGTTCTGTCGCTGCGACATCCAGCTCTCGACGCTGCTCGGGCGTAGGCGGCTTCGCGAGCGCCACTCGCACGGCGACGATGCGCGGCGGCGATGCCAGCCGATGAACGGCGCACCAATGCTCGAGCGTCGAGGTTGCGCTGTCGTGGCTCAGCAGCTCGGCGTTCATGGACTGGAGCAGCGCGAGCGCTTCCACGCGCGCTACAAAGGTGTCCGGCCAGACGGCCGCTCGGGCCGGCGCAGAGGCGTCCGCGCAAGCCATCGACGGCCAGAGCAAAAGCACGCCGAGCGTGCGCAGGGTCACGATGCCGCAGGCGGCGCCGCGTCCTTCGCGGATTTCAAGCAGCTCTTCATGAATTCGTGCCGCGCATCCCCCGCCGCGATATTCTGATCATCCGCCTGTTTTTTGCAGGCCTGCCACGCGGCATTGTGATGATGCCCTTTCGGCGCCTCGGTTCCGGGCGCCGAACTCGGCGGAGGCGTATCGTCGGCGAGCGCGGCGGCGCTGCCTAGAGATGCCATCGCGATTAATACAAAAGCGGAGATCGAG
>JBEKVP010000436.1:0-2923 GCA_049513935.1 Steroidobacteraceae bacterium | reverse complement strand
CGCTCGCAGAGGGCTCCTCCCGCGAAATCGTGAGCGACCGCGGCGCCGAGCGGCTGCGTGCCTTCGTCCAATATCTCGCGCCGCCGCCGCACCTTCTGATCTGCGGAGCGGGCCCGGACGCGCAGCCCGTCGCGGCCGCCGCTCGCGCCTTGGGCTGGCGCGTCTCGGTGGTGGATCATCGCCCGGCTTACGCGGATGCGCAGCGCTTTCCCGGCGCACACGTCATGCTCGCCGACGCCGGCTCGTTGCCCGAGACGATCGATCTCGCCCGCTGCCACGCCGTCGTGGTGATGAGTCATCATTTGAGCTCGGACGTCGCGTACTTGCGCGCACTGAGCGCGGCCGGAGTGCCCGCCTATGTGGGACTCCTCGGGCCGGCCGCGCGGCGGCAACGCATCGCGGGCGAGCTCGGCCCCGCGAGCGAGGGATTGCGGGAGCGGCTGCGCGGTCCGGTCGGGATCGACATCGGCGCGGTCACGCCCGAAGCCATCGCACTCGCCATCGTGAGCCAGGTGCACGCATGGCTCGCCGAGCGCCCTAGTGGCGTCACCGCAACGATCGGACGCTAGAGCTCCGCGTCGCCTGCGCGAATAGACGTTTCGCGCGAGTAGCGTAGAATTGCCGCCCACTGGCTTGGTATCCCCCATACAACAACACTGACTGAACGCAGGCGCAGACCCGTTTGTTGCGCTTTTGCGGCAGCATGGAGATAGGCATGTTCAAGTTCCTCAGGCCATCGTTCATCGCGCTGGGAGTCGCGGCTTTGGCCGGCTGCGGAGGCACAAGCTCGCAGACCGGCAGTGTGCCGAGTTCCACCGCCCGCGGCGCGCTCGCGGCGCCGGCATTTCGCATCGCCTCGCTCAATGCCGCGACATTACAGGCAGAGCTCGGCGCCACGGCCAGCGGCGCGCAGCTGCTCGAGATCACGGGCACGCCGACGTGCGGTGTCGACTTCTACTATGTCAAATTCTGGACCGTCGGCGGGGCGGGCGAGACGACCGAATCCTCCGGCGCGCTCATGGTGCCGACGGGCGCGGCGCCGGCTTGTTCCGGCGCACGGCCGATCGTGGAGTATGCCCACGGAACCAACACCGACAAGGCGCTGAACATCGCCGATATCACCAACACGTCGAACACCGAGGGCGCGCTGATCGCCGCGATGTTCGCGGCTCAAGGGTACATCGTGGTGGCTCCCAACTACGCGGGCTACGACATCTCGACGCTCGGATATCACCCGTACATCAACGCGGTTCAAAACTCCGCTGAAATGATGGACATTCTCGCGGCCGCGCGCGCCGCGCTCCCGCAGACGTTGTCCTCGGCAACGAGCGACAGCGGCGTACTGTTCCTCACCGGATATTCCGAGGGCGGTTACGTCGCCTTGGCGACGCTGCGCGCGATGCAGGCGGCCGGCGACAAGGTCACGGCCGCCGCGACGCTGTCCGGCCCATACGCGGTCGAGGCATTCGGCGATACACTCATCTTTGGCGGCGTCGATATCGGGTCGACCGAGTTCGCGCCCCTCCTGGCGGCGAGCTACCAGCACGCCTACGGCAACATCGACAGCACCGCGAATCCCATCTTCTCGTCGACCTACGCGAATGCCGAATCGCTCCTGCCGAGCGATACGCCGATTGACACGATCTTCGCGGAGAACCTGCTGCCGGAGACCGCGCTATTCGACAAGAGCACGCCGGTGGTCTCGATTCCCAACGACCCGGTATTGTCGGCGGAGCTCACGGCGCTTTTGGGTGTGCCCCCTACTCCCGGACTTCCCCTGGGCCCGCAGACGCCGATCTTCGATCTCGGCTTCGGGAATCCCTATCTCATCAATAACGATTATCGCGTGGCCTATGCGGAAGACGCCGCGTCGAATCCGGACGGCGCGGTGCCGACCCCGACGCCGGGCGTTCCTCTCGCGAAGACCAAGCCGAGCTTCGGGCTGCGCCAGGATTTCTACGTAAACGACCTGCGCACCGACTGGTTTCCGAAGTCGCCCACCCTGCTGTGCGGCGGCGATGAGGATCCGACGGTGTACTTCAGCGTGAACACCGAGACCATGGCCGCCTTCTGGAGCGCTCTGCCGGCCGGCGCCGTGACCGTCCTCGACGTGGGCGCCACGCCTGCCGGTCCGTTCGCGAAAATCCAGGCCGGCTTCCAGGAAAGTGAGGCTGCCCTTCTCGCGTACCTAGAGACGCCCGCCGGCGGCGCCCTATCCCCGCTCGCCGCGGAGGAAACGGTCATCGAGGGGTATCACACGGCGGTGGCGCCGTTCTGCGTCGCGGCTGCGCGCGCATTCTTCAGCCAATTTTGAGGGGACGGGCCAATGAAAGTGAATAAATTCAGCGCGCAGATCGTGTTCGGCGCCGTGATCATCTGTGCGGGCTGCGCCTCGGCCGTTGCCGATGAGTACCTCAGCGACGTGCGATTGGGACTTTATTCCGTGTTCTATCATACGAGCGCGGACGACCTCTCGGGACCCTACGTTCCGCCCGGCGTGAATCTTAATGCCGAGAACCTGGAGACTCTATACGCCGCCTACATCGTGCATCTGCCGGCGAACTTTGCGGCCGAGATCGCGTTCGGCTACCCGCCGATCTCCAAAGTCAAGGGCCAGGGACCGGCGACGCTCGGATCCGTGCCCTACGATGGCCAGGTGATCTCGAGCGCCCGGTGGATCTCGCCGACGCTGCTCTTCGAATACAACTTCCTGGATGCGAGCTCGCGATGGCGCCCGTACATTGGCGTGGGCGTCAACTACACCACGTTCTACGATCGCGACTCGACCGCGGCCGGCAACGCGGCGAGCGGCGGCCCGACCAAGCTCTCGCTGACGGCATCGGTCGGGCCCGCGGCGACCGCGGGAGTCACCTACCGTATCAGCGATCGATGGGCCGCGCATGCCTCGTACTCGTTTTCGCAG
>JBEKVP010000435.1:0-2926 GCA_049513935.1 Steroidobacteraceae bacterium | reverse complement strand
TTGGAACATGCCGGGTCCTGCGGCGCTCGAGCTGATTGCAGGCCTGCGGCGTGTACCTGCGCCCCAGGCCGTCCGGCTGATCATTCTCTCCGCGCTCGCGGACGAGCAGGACGTCGTGAGCGGCCTCAATCTCGGAGCGGATGACTACATCGTGAAGCCATTCTCGTTGCGCGAGGTTGTTGCGCGAGTCTTTGCGGTGCTGCGGTCGCACTCCCGCGATCATCAGAATCCAGCTCTGCGCTGCGACGAGCTGGTCCTCGACACAGCCACCAACCGGGTCACGGCGCGCGGCCGATTGGTGAACCTGCGCGGCGTCGAATACCGCCTGCTCGAGTTTCTGATGTCGCATCCGGGCCGGACTTTCAACCGCTCGCAGCTGCTGGTGCAAGTCTGGGGCGACGATCGCGAGGTCGACGAGCGGACCGTGGACGTGAATGTTCAGCGCCTGCGCAAGATCCTGGCCGACCCGGGCTACGAGACGTATATCCAGACCGTGCGCGGGTTGGGCTATCGGTTCTCAAGTCCCGGCCAGAATGTGACTTAACTCTCAAATCTAGCGTTTCACCGTACGTTTCACGCGTAACTGCCTTTTTTGTAAACAAATCTTCTTCCCCCATTCACAGAGCCGTCATAACTTTCGACGAATCTGGCACCCCGAAGTGCACGTACTTCGGAGGACGACACATGGTGCAGCGTAACGCCCCGCCGCCGCTGCGGCAGCGATCGGTCTTTATCTCGGACGTCCATCTCGGCTTCAAGGGCTGCAGCGCGGATCTGCTGCTCGACTTCCTGCATCAGGTCGAGATGGAATATCTGTTCCTGGTGGGCGACATCATCGACGTGTGGAGCATGAAAAAGAGCATGTTCTGGCCCCAGGCGCACAACCACGTGGTGCGCACCATTCTCGGCAAGGCCAAGCGCGGCACCAAGGTGATCTTCGTTCCGGGCAATCATGACGAGGTGTTTCGCGAGTTCGACGGCGCGGTATTCGGGAATCTCGAGATCCACAGGGAATACGTCCATCAGGGCGCCGACGGTCGCCGTATGCTGGTGCTGCACGGCGACGAGTTCGACAGCGTGGTGAAATTCAGCCCATGGCTCGCCAAGCTCGGCAGCAACATCTACGACATCCTCTTGGCAGCCAACCCGTACATCAACTGGGTACGCCGCCTGTTCGACCTGCCGCACTGGTCGCTCTCGGCGTATCTCAAGAACAAGACCAAGAGCGCCTGTCAGTACATCGGCAGCTTCGAGGATGCCGTGGCTCAAGCCGCGAGCAAGCGCAGCGTCGATACCGTCGTGTGCGGACACATCCATCGCGCGGAGATGCGCGAGATCAACGGAATTCTCTACTGCAATGACGGCGACTGGGTCGAGAGCTGCACGTCGCTGGTCGAGGACATGAATGGGCACTTGCGGCTCATCGACTGGCCGAAGCTCAAGCAGGAGATGATGGCCGCGCCCGCCGTCGCGCTTCCGGTGGGGCAAGCGGCGTGACCCAATTGCCACGCAGATTTAATCTGTCTGTCAACTCGCCGGGATCTACTTCGCGCATCGATGTCAACGCCGCGGATGGTTTGCAATCGTGGAGTCTCCCTTGGCACGAACGCATGCGCAGCTTGGCGAAAGGGTTCGGCGCCCATGCCGGCGCGCAGCACCTGCCGCGCTCCGCGCCCGACAATTGGCTGGCACGCGCGTCCGACTGACGGCAAAGATTTTCTCTGTCGACTCCCCCCAGTCGCCAAGACCCCTCCACGGGGTCTTTTTTTTTACCCGTACCACCCAAGAGGGCAAGAACCGATGAGCACGCTCGATTTCGATCTCGACGTTCAAATGAGCCGGCTGGAGGCGGAATGGCGCCAGGGCTGCGAAGCCAGTATCGCGGCGCGCGCCGAGTATCAGGCGCTCGCGGCCGATCGGGGAGCGAACTGCGATCTTTTGGATGCCGCGCGCGAGCGGCTCGACCGGACGGAGGCGCACAAGGCGCGCATCATGGCGATGATCGAGCGGCTCGAGGACCGCATGCTGAGCCACGATTGAGCGCGGGGCGGGGGCCGTTTGGATTGGGGTATGCTCGCCGTCCTGGGTGCGCACGGCTTGGCGCACCGTCTGCGATATCTGCGAGCCTCATCGATGAAGTGCGCTTACCATCCCGGTTATCACCTTCCGTTGCCGATCGGCTTCCCGATCTCGAAGCATCCACTGCTCAAGGATCGCTTGCTCGCGGAAGGCGTCCTCGCGAGTGCGGACTTGCTCGTGCCCGAAGCGCTCGATCTCCGCCACGCGGCGCTCGTGCACACGGCCGCATACTTGGCCAAATTGCAGGGACCCGGGCTCTCCGCGGCGGAGGAGCGCAAGCTCGGCATGCCTTGGTCGCAGGCGCTGTGGATGCGCGCCCGCTTGGCGGCTGGCGGCACGCTGCTCGCGGCACGCACGGCGTTCGATGAAGGCCTGGCCGGTAACCTCGCCGGCGGAGCCCATCACGCATTCCCCGACCACGGCGAAGGCTTCTGCGTGCTCAACGACGTGGCGATCGCCGCGTGCGTTCTGCGCAGCGAGCGGGCCGTCCGGATCGCGATCATCGATCTCGACGTGCATCAGGGCAACGGCACGGCGGCGATCTTCGCGAACGTCGAGGAAGTGTTCACCTTCTCGATGCACGGGGAGCGCAACTATCCGCTCGCGAAGATGCGATCGAGCCTCGATGTGGCGCTCGGGAGCGGCACGGGCGATGCCGAGTATCTCGCGCTCCTCGAGCGCTGCCTGCCGGAGGTTCTCGACCGGTCGCGCCCCGACATCGCCTTCTACCTGGCCGGCGTGGACGTGGCCGCGGGCGACCGCTACGGCAAGCTCGGGCTCAGCGACGAGGGCATCCGCGGTCGCGACCGATGGGTCGTCGAGAGCGTCCGCGATCGCGGCGTACCCC
>JBEKVP010000434.1:0-2934 GCA_049513935.1 Steroidobacteraceae bacterium | reverse complement strand
GACTGTCGAAGGCACGACCGGCGCACCCGTTCTCCCGTTGTGGCTGCTGTTCGAGGAAGATGTCGATGCCTGGCGCGCCGCGCAAGACGCGCCTGTAGCTGCCTGGCTCGCTGAGCACCATTTCAAGGGCGAGAAGCATCGTGTGCTGCTCGTGCCCGATCGCGCCGGCAGCGCATGTATGGCGGTAGGCGGATTGGGCAGACGCCAAGGCACGCTCTCGCTCTGGCACGCCGCGGGTTTCGTGGATCGGCTGCCGCCGCGCCGCTTTCGGCTCGCGCAGCGCTTCGGCGACGCCGAGGCAACCCAGCTCGCGCTCGGCTTTGCCTACGGCGCCTACCGCTTCGAGCGCTACCGACCCGGCAAGGCGGAGCGCGCCGCCTCGATCGAGCCGCCGGAAAATGCCGATGCGGCGTTCGTCAAGCTCGCGGCCGAGGCGCTCGGCATGGCGCGCGACTGGATCAACACGCCTGCCTCCGATCTCGGGCCCGCCGAGCTCGCGGCGGCCGCCCGCGCGCTCGCCGAGCGGCACCGCGCCGGTTACCGGGAGTGGGTGGGGGAGGAGCTCAAGAAGGAGAACTTCCCGGCGATCCACGCGGTGGGGCGTGCGAGCGCCGCGGCGCCGCGCCTGGCCGAGATCGCCTGGTCGCCGCCCGCGGCGGCATCGCTCCCGCGAGTGACGCTCATCGGCAAGGGCGTATGCTTCGACAGCGGCGGCCTCGACATCAAGCCGAGCGTGGGGATGGCGCTCATGAAAAAAGACATGGGCGGCGCGGCCGTGGCGCTCGCCCTTGCGCATATGCTGATGAGCGCCGGCTTGCGCGCCGAGCTCAAGGTCCTCATCCCGGCGGTCGAGAATTCGATCGCGGGCAACGCTTATCGGCCGGGCGACGTACTGGCGACGCGCAAGGGTTTGAGCGTCGAGGTGGGAAATACCGATGCCGAAGGCCGGCTCGTGCTGTGCGATGCCCTGGCGCTCGCCGACGCGGAGCATCCCGACCTCATCATCGATTTCGCGACGCTGACCGGGGCCGCCCGCGTGGCCCTGGGACCGGAGCTGCCGGCGCTGTTCGGCAGCGACGAGCAAACGGTCGCCGATCTTGCGCGCATCTCGGCCGCGGTTCACGATCCTTTGTGGCCCATGCCGCTCTGGATGGGCTACGACGACGAGCTCGGCAGCAAGATCGCCGATCTTAACAACGTCGCCCAATCGGGCCTTGCCGGCGCGATCTTCGGGGCGCTGTTCCTGAAGCGCTTCGTCACCGCCAGCTGGCTGCACATCGATCTGTACGCCTGGAACTCCAAGGAGCGCCCAGGGCGCGGCGTCGGCGCGGAGGCGCAGGCCGTTCGCGGCGTGTATTGTTATCTGCTCGAGCGCTACGGAACCGTAACATCATGACCAAGAAACCCGCACCCCGGGCCGCACGCCCCGTCGACACCCGCCGCTATTCCAGAATCGTCGTCGATGGCGTCAAGCAAGCGCCGGCACGCGCAATGCTCCACGCCGTGGGATTCGGCGACGGCGACTTCCTGAAGCCGCAGGTCGGCATCGCCTCGACGTGGAGCAACCTCACGCCGTGCAACGTGCACATCGGCGAGCTGGCGCGCTTGGCCGCCGCCGCGGTCGAAGCGCAGGGCGCGAAAGCGATCACCTTCAGCACCATCACCGTTTCCGACGGCATCTCGATGGGTACGCCCGGCATGCGCTATTCGCTGGTGTCGCGCGAGGTGATTGCGGACTCGATCGAGACGGTGGTGTCCGCGCAGGGCTTCGACGGCGTGGTGGCCTTCGGAGGCTGCGACAAGAACATGCCGGGATGCCTGATGGCGCTCGCGCGGCTCGATCGCCCGTCCGTGTTCGTCTACGGCGGCACCATCCGGCCCGGTACCGACCGGCGCGATATCGTCTCGGTGTTCGAGGCGATCGGTGGCCACGCGAAGGGCACGGTGTCGGAGGTGGAGCTCAAATTCATCGAGCGCACCGCGATTCCGGGCCCCGGATCCTGCGCGGGGATGTATACGGCGAACACCATGGCGTCCGCGATCGAGGCCTTGGGCATGAGCCTGCCCAACAGCTCCGCACAGGACGCAATCTCGGATCAGAAGCGCGCGGACTGCGCCCGCGCCGGTGCCGCGGTCGTCGAGCTGATCCAGCGCGGTATTCGGCCGCGGCAGATCATGACGCGCAAGGCCTTCGAGAACGCGATTACCGTGAGCATTGCGCTCGGCGGCTCGACCAATGCCGTGCTGCACCTGCTGGCGATTGCCTCCTCGGCAGATGTCAAATTGCAACTCGATGATTTCACTCGGATCGGCAAGCGCGTTCCGGTGCTGGCGGATCTGCGCCCGAGCGGTCGATTCTCGATGTCCGAGCTGGTCGCGATCGGCGGTATCCAGCCGCTGATGCGGATCCTGCTCGAAGCCGGCTTGCTGCACGGCGATTGCCTCACCGTCACCGGAGCGACCCTGGAGGAGAACCTGCGCGGTGTCGCTCCTTATCCCGCGGCACAGGAGATCGTGCGGCCGATGAGCGATCCCCTGAAGAAGGACAGCCATCTGGTAGTCCTGTACGGCAACCTGGCGCCCGAGGGCGCCGTGGCAAAAATCACCGGCAAGGAGGGCCTCAGCTTCCGGGGCACGGCGCGCGTGTTCGATTCCGAGGAGGATTCGCTCGCCGGGATTCTGGGAGGCAAGGTCAAGGCGGGCGACGTGGTGGTGATCCGCTACGAGGGTCCCAAGGGCGGCCCGGGCATGCGCGAGATGCTGAGCCCCACGGGCGCGATCGTCGGCAAAGGCCTGGGAAGCGAAGTGGCGTTGATCACCGACGGGCGGTTCTCGGGGGGCAGCCACGGCTTCGTGGTGGGACACGTATCGCCGGAAGCGGCGCTCGGCGGGCCGCTCGGCCTCGTCAGGAACGGCGATGAGATCACGATTGAT
>JBEKVP010000433.1:0-2944 GCA_049513935.1 Steroidobacteraceae bacterium | reverse complement strand
GCGCGCATGCACCGTGCGTTGTGGGAGTTTCGCATCCGCGGCGTCGCGACCAACCTGCGCTTCCTCGATCAGATCATCACGCATCCGCGTTTCGCGCGCGCCGACTACACCACGCGCTTCATCGACGAAACCCCGGAGCTGTTTGCGGCGCCCGAGCGGCGCGATCGCGCGACCCGCATCCTCACGTTTCTCGCCGAGACTATCGTCAACGGTAATTCCGAGGTGCGCGCCCGAGGAACCGAGCGGCGCGAGCCGGTGCGCCCGCTGCCGCTGCCGCCGGGCCTGCCACCGGCGGGCGTGCCGCTCGCGGGCACCAAGCAGCGGCTCGATGAGCTCGGGCCCGAGCGCTTCGCCGGCTGGATGCTCGAGCAGCAGCGGGTGCTTCTGACCGACACGACGATGCGCGATGCGCACCAGTCGCTGCTCGCCACGCGCATGCGCAGCTTCGACATGGTGGCGATCGCGCCGAGCTACGCGGCGCTGCTGCCGGAGCTGTTCTCGGTCGAGTGCTGGGGCGGCGCGACCTTCGACGTCGCGATGCGCTTCCTGAAGGAGGACCCATGGGAGCGGCTCGCGCGCCTGCGCGAGGCGATCCCGAATCTGCTGCTGCAGATGCTGCTGCGCTCGGCCAACGCGGTCGGCTACAACAATTATCCCGACAACGTGGTGCGCTACTTCGTGCAGCAGGCAGCGGCGGGCGGGATCGATCTATTCCGCATCTTCGACTCCCTCAACTGGGTCGAGAACATGCGGGTCGCGATCGACGCGGTGCGCGAGAGCGGCGCGCTGTGTGAAGCGGCGATCTGCTATACCGGAAATCTAAGTGATCCGCACGAGCGCAAGTACACGCTCGACTACTACCTGCGCCTGGCGCGTGAGCTCAAGAGCGCCGGCACGCATATCCTGGGCATCAAGGACATGGCGGGACTGTGTCGTCCGCGGGCCGCCTATGAGTTGGTGCGGGCACTCAAGGCGGAGACCGGGCTGCCGGTGCACCTGCACACCCACGATACCAGCGGCATTGCCGCGGCGAGCGTCATCGCGGCGATCGACGCCGGTGCCGATGCGGTCGATGGCGCGATCGACGCCATGAGCGGTCTCACCTCGCAGCCGAACCTGGGCTCGATCGTCGAGGCGCTGCGCTACGGCCCGCGCGACAGCGGGGTGGACCCCGAGCACATTCGCCTGATTTCCCACTACTGGAGTCAGGTGCGCACTCTGTACGCGGCCTTCGAGAGCGACAATCGCGCCGGCGCCTCGGAAGTCTATGTGCACGGCATGCCGGGCGGTCAATATACCAATCTGCGCGAGCAAGCCCGTGCCCTCGGCATCGACGACGCGCGCTGGCCCGAGGTGGCACGCGCCTACGCCGACGTCAACCAGATGTTCGGCGACATCATCAAGGTGACGCCCACCTCAAAGGTGGTCGGCGACATGGCGCTGCTGATGGTGAGCGGCGGCCTCACGCGCGAGGCGGTACTCGACCCGAAGGTGGAGGTCGCGTTCCCGGAGTCGGTGATACAGCTGTTTCGGGGCGATCTCGGTCAGCCCTACGGCGGCTTTCCACCAGAGCTGCAGCGCAAGGTGCTCAAGGGCGCAGCGCCGCGCCGTGCGCGGGCGGGCGAGGAGCTGCCGCCGGCCGATCTCGCGGCACTGCGGGTGGAGGCGAGCGCGCGCGCCGCGCGTCCGGTGACAGATCAGCAGTTCGCCTCGTACCTGATGTATCCCAAGGTTTTCAGCGACTACGCCGTCGACCGCCGTCGCTTCGGCGACGTCGCGATCCTGCCCACCCCGGTGTTCTTCTACGGCATGCGCCCGGGCGAGGAACTCAGTGTCGATCTCGAGCGCGGTAAGACCCTCATCGTGCGCTACGTGATGCAGAGCGAGCCGCACGATGACGGCACGCGCACGGTGTTCTTCGAGCTCAACGGCCAGCCGCGCTCCATTCGCGTGCCCGATCGCAGCCAGACCCCGAAGCATCCACCGCACCGCAAGGCCGATCCCGGTAATCCGCGCCACATCGGCGCACCCATGCCCGGCAACGTGGCCTCGGTCAGCGTGTCGGTGGGCCAGAAGATCGCGCGTGGCGAGGTGATCGCGACCCTCGAGGCCATGAAGATGCAGGCCGCGGTGCGCGCCGAGATCGACGGCGAGGTCGCCGAGGTGCTGGCACAGCCCGCGATGCCGGTCGAGACCAAGGATCTGCTGGTGGTGTTGCGCTGACTGCGCCCCATACGAGAGCATTATCAGCGGCCGGCTGCGCCACAATGGGGCCGGTGCGGCGCAGGCCGAGCGCCCGGCGCGGCATTTGATCGTTGCGCGCGTGGCATGAAAGGTGCACCCGAACCCGAGCGCGTGAACCGCGGCAGGGCCGATTACAAGAGCGGAGGCGGAAGTTCTCGCATGAAATTGATTACCGCGATCATCAAACCTTTCAAGCTCGACGATGTGCGTGCCGCGCTGTCCGAGATCGGGGTCTCCGGCATGACGGTCACCGAGGTCAAGGGTTTCGGCCGACAACGCGGCCACACCGAGCTCTACCGCGGCGCAGAGTACGTCGTCGACTTCGTGCCCAAGACGCGCGTGGAAGTGGCGGTGCGCGGTGAGCTGGTCGACCAGGTGATCGAGGCGGTGATCAAGGCCGCCAAGACCGGCAAGGTGGGCGACGGCAAGATATTCATCACCGACATCGATCGGGTCATCCGTATCCGTACCGGCGAGACCGACAACGCCGCGCTCTAGAGCCGCGCTATAGTGGGGAGATGGGCGAACCCTCCAAGGCGATCATCTTCTATCAGCATGGCGGCGCCGAAGTCCTGAAGTGGGAAACACGCGAGCTGCCGCCGCCCGGGCGTGGCGAGGTGCAGCTGCGTCACACCGCGATCGGCGTCAACTTCATCGACGTGTATGACCGCAGCGGGCTCTATCCCGGCACGCTGCCCGA
>JBEKVP010000432.1:0-2946 GCA_049513935.1 Steroidobacteraceae bacterium | reverse complement strand
GTGCTCGAACCGAAACCCGGCGAGATCCTGCTATGGAGCGAGACGGTGGTGCGCGCGCTGTTCGATGAGTCGCACGACGCGGCCCAAAGTCTCGGCCGCCTCGCCGATCGGCTCGGCCCGCACATCACCGCCTGCGCGAGCATCCATGCGGTCGAGAATCAGGATTGGGAGCGGGCCTGGCTCGCGGACTGGAAGCCGATGCGGTTCGGAGGACGTCTCTGGGTTGTCCCCACCGAAGGCGATCCGCCGCAGGATTCGAATGCCGTGGTCGTGCGGCTCGATCCGGGACTTGCGTTCGGCACCGGTACTCACCCGACGACGGCATTGTGCTTGCAGTTCCTCGACGCCTTCTCCCTCGCCGGACGCTCCGTGATCGATTACGGATGCGGCTCGGGGATTCTCGGTATCGCCGCATTGAAGCTCGGCGCATCGCGCGTGGTTGCCGTCGACTTGGACAGCCAAGCGCTTCTCGCGACGCGCGAGAACGCCGTTCGAAACGCAGTTTCCTCGCGCCTGCAAACGCAGGCGGTCCCCGCGACTCTCGGGCCTGCCGACCTCGTCCTCGCCAACATCCTGGCGCAACCTCTCATCGAGTTGGCGCCGATCCTCACCGCCGCATGCCGCATTGGGGGCGACCTCATTCTGTCGGGTCTGCTCCGGACGCAGGTGTACGCGGTCAGGGCCGCATACGGCTCGGCTTTTGATATGGTGCAGGTGGTCGGCCGAGACGACTGGTCCTGCATTCACGCCCGGAGAGCGTCCTAGCTTGTACACGCAATGCGCAAAGTGCGAGACCGTGTTCCGGCTGTCGGCGGAGGTTTTGCGTGCGGCCGGGGGCCAGGTGCGCTGCGGGCGGTGCGGCGAGGTCTTCAACGCGCTCGCGCGTCTCGCCGAGGATGCGAGCACATTTCCTGCCGGCGAGTCCGCGCTCGAGTTGGAAGCGCGCGCAGACGAGATACTGCAATCCACCGTGCCGCCCGTGAGCCACACCGCGGCGACCAGTGAGGATTCCGACGATCCGAGCCCCGCCGGCATCGAGTTCGCCCGGCTCCAGGTGATCGAGAAGTTCGACGACGACGACGCGATGGACACACCGGACAAGCCGGAGCCCGCGCCCCCCGCAAGAAGCGCCGATGCCGTCAAGGCCGCCGAGGCCGCGAAGGCCGCGGCTGCGCTGAAGCTGGCAGCGGCGGCTCGTGCGGCTGCCGGCATCAAGGCCGCCGCCTCGAGGGCTTCCGCGGCCAGCGACGCCGCGAGACCCGGGGGCGCCGCCAAGGCCGCCGACCCTTCGAAACCCGGCGCCGGCGTCAAAACCGCGAACGCTCCAAAATCCGGCGACGTCGCCAAGCCGGTCGACGGCGCAAAGCCCGGCGCGATTGCGAAGTCTGCCGGCCTCGCAAGCAGTCCGGGCGCGCACAAGCCCACGCCTGCGGCCCCCGAAACCGCGTCGGCCGAGCAAGAAGAGGACGGCTCGCTGGAATTCACGCTCCCCCCGGGCGAGCTCGATCGGATTTTTGTCGAAGCCGCCCCGCGCCCCGTCCCGATCGCACCCACGGCGCCGGAAAGCGCCGATTTGACCCACGGCGAAGGGTCGCGCGGCCGCATCGCCGGGCTGGAGGTGCCCGAGGACGTGCGGCGCGAAATGCTCGAGGGCGTCGACGAGCAGATCCTTCTGCCGCAGATCGAAGCCCCGGCGCACCGGCCGCTGCCGTCCGCGTTGTGGCTGGGCGCGGCGGTGGCGCTCGCGCTGCTGCTCGGGGGACAAATGATTCATGAGAATCGCGAATGGTTGGCGACGCACGCGCCGCTGCGCGGTCCGCTGCATGGCGTGTACGCGGCGCTCGGCGTTGCGTCTCCGGCCGCGGCCAACCTCTCGTCGTACCAGCTGCGGCAGTGGGGAGTGACCGGCGATCCGAGCGCGAGCGGGACGCTGCGCGTTCGAGCAAGTATCCTCAACACGGCGGCTCAGCTCCAGCCCTACCCGCTCTTGCGCGTCACGCTCGCCAACAGGTTCGGCGCGCGCATCGGCGCGCGCGATTTCGAGCCCGCGGAATACATGGGCAAACCCATCGTGCGCATGCTCGCGCCTGGAGAGAGGGCCGATGCGACCCTCGACATCATGGATCCCGGAAAGGACGCCGAAGGGTTCGAGATCGACGTGTGCCTGCGCAACATCGAGCAGAAGATCATGTGCGCCGGAGATGTTGCGGCGCAGGCGAAGCAATGACGCGTGGGAACACCGACGATGACTCGCGCGGTGCCGGCATGACCATCAGGATCGGTACGCACGTTCTGCCCTCCAACGTGGTGCTCGCGCCCATGGCGGGCGTGACCGACCGCCCGTTTCGCATGCTGTGCCGCAAGCTCGGCGCAGGACTCGCCGCGTCGGAGATGCTGACGGCCGACACACGGCTTTGGGACACGCCGAAGTCTCGCAGGCGCATGGATCACAGCGGCGAGCCGAGTCCGCGGGTCGTGCAGATCGCGGGATTCGATCCCGAGATGATGGCCGTTGCGGCGCGGCGCAACGTCGAGGCCGGCGCCGAGATCATCGACATCAACATGGGCTGCCCGGCAAAAAAAGTTTGCAACCGACTCTCAGGCTCCGCGCTGCTCCGGGACGAGATGCTGGTCGCGCGCATTTTGCAAGCGGTGGTCGCCTCGGTGCCGGTCCCCGTGACCTTGAAGACGCGCACCGGCTGGGATGCGAGCCGGAAGAATGGCATTCGCATCGCGCAGATCGCCGAAGATTGCGGCATTCAGGCGCTTGCCATTCACGGGCGCACCCGCGCGGACATGTATCGGGGGATTGCGGAACACGATACCGCGCGCGCAATCAAGGAGCAGATTAAGATTCCCGTTTTTGTGAACGGCGACATTGATTCGCCGCTGCGCGCGCGCGAAGTCCTCATCCAGACCGGATGCGACGGCGTCATGATCGGGCGC
>JBEKVP010000431.1:0-2948 GCA_049513935.1 Steroidobacteraceae bacterium | reverse complement strand
GGTTTTTTCCGTCGCGCTTTGCACGGTAGAGGGCCGCGTCCGCGCGGTCGAAGGCCGCACCCGGGGCATCGTCGTGCCGCAGGTCGGTGAGGCCGCACGAGGCGGTGATGCGTACCGGCGTGCCGCGAAAGTGAAATCGCAGCGCCTCGACCGCGGCGCGTAATTCATTCGCGATGCAGAGCGCGACCTCCGGTTTGAGTGCGGCAAGAAGAATGACGAATTCCTCGCCGCCGATGCGGGCGACGAAATCCTCGGCGCGCAATCCGGACACGAAGCAGTTCGCGACGGTCTGCAGAACCCGATCTCCGGCCCGGTGACCGTAGCTGTCGTTGATGACCTCGAAGTCGGCCGCCCGGGCGCAAGCTTTAACGCGCCTCAATGGGGCGCGCCGCAGCCTCCGCGGTCCGCGAGCAAGATACTGAGCTTGCGCCGAATATGTTAATCGAGATTGGCCGATCCTTTGATCCAGGTCCCATCGGCGATGCGCTGCTTCGCGCTAGGCTTCATTCAGGAAGCCTTCAGATGCCGCTCAAAATCACCATTTTTGTTGCTGCTGCGCTCATCGCGAGCGCGGCGGGCGCGCACCCGAATATCTATACGTACCTCGACGCGGACGGCACCCGGCATTACACCGATGTCCCCGACAACAATCGCTACAAGTTATTGACGATGTCTCCCCATGACCTCACCGAGAGCGGCGATCGCTACAGTCCGGCGCTGCTCGCGCGCGCCACGCAATACGATGCGATCATCGAGAACGCGGCGGTGTCGTCCGCGGTGGAAGCGAATCTTCTGCGCGCCGTCATCGTGGTGGAATCGGGGTTCAATTCTCGCGCGGTCTCGAAGCGCGGCGCGGTGGGACTCATGCAGCTCATGCCCGCCACTGCGAATCGATTCGGCGCGTCGAATCTCTACGACCCGAAGCAGAACATTCGCGCCGGCGCGCAGTATCTGAAATTTCTGATGGACCGATTCGGTCAGAATGTCCGCCTCGCGCTCGCGGCCTACAACGCCGGCGAAGAGGCGGTCGACCGCAGCGGCGGCCAGATTCCGCCCTTCTCGGAAACCATGGCCTACGTGCCGCGGGTGTTGAAGGTCTACCGGATGCTCACCGAGCAGCCGCGCAACACTTAGCCGGGCGACTCCCCCGGGAACCTCGGCGGCTCCCCGAGAATTTCGGCGATTCCCGCAAGAACTGCGCAGAACCGCCGTTACGGCCTTAAACTGGCGGCTCGACCGCGTCCATAAAGGAGTCGTTCTCATGTCCACGACGCAAGCTGCGCGCCGTACCGTGCGCGCTCATCGGCTCATCGTCTCGATGATTGCCTCGGGTGCCCTGCCGCTCCTGCCGAACGCAGCCGGCGCCGAGGTAACGAGCGTCGGAGACAGCGGTTTCGAGTTGCGCGAGCAGGTGCACGTGGCGGCGGCTCCGGCCGTGGTCTACGCGGCGCTCCTCGCGCCGCGGCGCTGGTGGGACCCAAAGCACACGTATTCGGGGGACGCCGCGCATCTCACGCTCGAGCCAAAAGTCGGCGGCTGCTGGTGCGAGACCATTCCAGGGGGCGGCGCCGTGCAGCACATGACCGTGATCTATCTCGCGCCCAACAAGGCGGTACGCTTGCGAGGCGCGCTCGGGCCTTTGCAGGCGATGGGTGTCGTCGGATCCTTGACCATCACCCTGGCAGGCGCCGGCACGGGTACCGATCTCACGTTCGACTACGCGATCGGCGGGTATGCGAAGGATGGCTTCGAGAGCCTATCGAAGGGCGTCGACGCGGTGCTCGGCTCCCAGGCCGCGCGTCTCAAAATGGTGGTTGAGACGGGAGCGGCGCAAAGCCCAACGTCTTGAGCGCGCCGGACGGTGGGACCGCGCCGCCGATCGCGGTGTTTCGCGGATCGCGCAGCGCGAGTGCCGAGGCGGGATTGGTGCTTGAGTCGAAGGGGGTGGCGTACGATTGCGTTTGGCTAGACGGTGAGTTCGTGCTTCTCGTCGCGCCGGCGGCCGCCGATACCGCGCGCGAGGAGCTGTCGCGCTACGCGCTCGAGCGCCGCGTCGTACGCCGCGCGCCGGAGATCTTCGTGCCGTTCCCGGGCGCAGCCATCGGGGTCGTCATCTACGCGGTGATCCTGCTGCTCGTTGCGTATTTGAACGGCATTCAGGCATTCGGTGCGGATTGGTTGGACGCGGGCTCGTTGGATGCGCGAACCGGTGGCGGCGGCGAATGGTGGCGCGCCGTGACCTCGCTGACGCTGCATCTGGATCAGGCGCACTTGCTCGGGAACCTGCTCTTCGGCGTCGGCGTCGGTGCGTTGGCCGGCCGCGCGTTCGGTCCAGGCGTCGCGTGGGCGAGCGTCCTCGCCGCCGGCGCGGCGGCCGACTACCTCGATATGCTGATCTCGCCGCCGGCCCACCGCGCGGCCGGCGCTTCCACTGCGGTGTTCGCCGCGCTGGGACTTCTGGTCGGCTTTGCGTGGCGCCACGGGCTCACCCTGCGCGAGCAATTCAAGTATCGATGGGGCCCGCTGTTCGCAGGGGTTTGCCTGCTCGCGCTCTTGGGGGCGGGAGACGAGCACGTGGATGTCCTCGGCCATGCGCTCGGTTTCGGGTCGGGAACGGCGCTCGGTTGGCTCTATTCGCGCGCGCGCGTGCCGCGAAGCCGCTCCGCGCGGGTGCAGATCGGCGCCGGCGCGGCGGCCCTCGCTCTCATCATCCTCGCATGGTTCCTCGCCCTGCGCCGCTAGAAACGGTGGTCTTTAGGCGCGCTTGGCGAGCAGATCGCGGATTTCTTCCAGCAGCACTTCGGACCTCGGCGGCGGCGGTGGGGGCGCGGCCTCGACGGGGTGCGGCTTCTTCAATCGATTGATGAACTTGATCGTGAAGAACAGGACGACCGCGATGATGAGGAAATCGAATATGGTCTGAATGAACGCGCCATATTTGATGAGTA
>JBEKVP010000430.1:0-2949 GCA_049513935.1 Steroidobacteraceae bacterium | reverse complement strand
GTACACGATGCCGTTGCGGTACACCGCATCGGCGAAACCACCTGCAACGCCGGACTCCGCACCGGCCGCCCGGAGCGAGATCAACTGCGCCGCGGCAAGCGCCGCGATCGGCGCGGCGGCAAGCGCCGCGGCGCGGCGGCGGTCAAATCGCACGCAAGCCCCAATCGAGGTCGGCGATGAGATCGTCGGGGTCCTCGATCCCCACCGAGATGCGGATCAGGCCGTCGCCGATTCCGATGCGATCGCGCGTTTCCTTCGAGACGCCTGAATGCGTCGTGCTGGCCGGATGGGAGATCAGGGTTTCGGTGCCGCCCAAGCTGACCGCCAACTTGATGAACTGCAGACCGTCGAGCAGGCGAAACGCCTCCGCCTCCCCGCCCTTCACGGTGAAGCCGAATGTCGATCCCGCGCTCTGGCATTGCCGGTCGAATACCTCCTTGCGCGGATCGTCGGCGGCGAGGAACCCGAGGTAGTTCACCTCCGCAATCTTCGGATGTCCGTCGAGAAACTTCGCGACTTGTGCCGCGTTTTGCGCCGAGCGGTGCATGCGCAGCGACAGCGTTTCCATGGAGCGCATGATCATCCACGCCGTATTGGGATCGAGTTGAGTACCCAAGGCCCCGCGCAGCCGCTTGATCGGCTCGACCACGCTGCGCGCGCCCACCACGCCGCCGGCGACGAGGTCGGAGTGTCCGCCGACGTACTTGGTCAGCGAATACATCACGAGATCGACACCGTGCGCCAGAGGACGCTGAAATACCGGCCCGAGAAAGGTATTGTCCACCAGCACCGGAGGACGCCCGCCCGCCTGGCGCGCGCCGAGTTCCTCGGAGACCTCGCGCATCAGCTTGAGATCGACCAGCCCGTTGGTCGGGTTGGCGGGCGTCTCGGTCATGATCAGACACACCCGTCCGCCTTGCTCCGCCGCCCGCGCCAGGGCCTGCTCGGCGGCTGCCTTCACCGCGGCTCGGTCGTAGCCCTGCGTGAAGCTGACCGCGGTCACGCCGAAGAACGGCAAGGTCCTGTCGATGAGCGTCTCCGTCCCGCCGTAGAGCGGCTGACTCATCAAAATGACGTCGCCCGGCCGCACATACGCAAAGAGCGCCGTCGAAATCGCCGACATGCCGCTCGAGAACACCGCGGCGGTCTCGCCTTGCTCCCAGAGCGCGAGCCGGTCCTCCAGCACTTCGAGATTGGGATTGTTGAAACGCGAGTAGACGAGGCCGGCCGGCTGGCCGGCTTTCGGTTGGCGGCGTCCCGAGGTGTAGTCGAAAAAGTCCTTGCCGTCCTGCGCGGTCTTGAACACGAATGTCGAGGTCAAGAAGATCGGCGGCTTGAGCGAGCCCTCGGACAAGGAAGGGTCGTAGCCGTAGCCCATCATCTGAGTTTCCGGCTTCAGCACGTGATCGCCGATTTTGCGTTTATGATAAGCGTCGTAACTCACGTTGCCTCCAAACTTTCTGCGATGAACGGCAATATAACCCGCCGGCCGCGGCGCGTGGGAATCCACGCCGCGCCGCCTTCAGGATAAGTAGCGCGTGTTTCTTTTAATCATTGCCCTGGCCGCGTTCGCAAGCACCCTTCTGGGCGGACTGTTGGCGCTCGGGCTGCGCGACAAGCTGCACCTCATCCTGGGATTCAGCGCCGGCGCAGTGGTCGGCGTCGCTTTCTTCGACCTGCTGCCCGAAGCGATCAACATGGGCTTGGGCGGGCCGCGTGCGATCTTCTCCTGGGCCGCGGCGGGCTTCCTCGCCTATCTGCTGCTCGACCGGATTCTCCTGTCTCATGCGGACTCCGCGCCGCGCGGGAACGTCGGCGCCGGCGTGCTGTGCGGTCACAGCTTGCTCGACGGCGTGGCCATCGGCCTCGCCTTCCAGGCCTCGCGCAGCGTCGGGATCGTGGTGACCATCGCCGTGCTCACACACGACTTTTCCGACGGCATCAATACCATGAACATCGTTTTCAGGAACGGCGGCGATCGGTCGCGGGCATTCCGCTGGCTGCTCGCGGACGCCGCAGCGCCCGTGGCCGGCATTGCCGCGACGCGCCTCTTCGATCTGCCCGTCGACCGTTTCGGGCCGGTGCTCGCGCTGTTCGCCGGCTTCTTCCTCTACATCGGCGCGAGCGACCTCATCCCGGAGAGCTATCACGCCCACCCGAAATTTCTCACCACTGCGATGACCTTGGCGGGCGCACTGGTCATCTATCTCGCCATCGCGCTGGTCGGCTGAGCACTCAGTCCTTGAGCGGCGGCAAGGCCGGCCCGCTGGCCGCCGCGCTGCCGCCCGATGCGATCATGATGCTCGCAATCGCGGCCCATTGAATGGCCGTGAGCTGCTCGCCGAGGAAGTAGAGACCCGAGAGCGCGCCGAGCGCCGGCTCGGCGCTCATGAGGACGCCGAACGTGCGAGTCGGCAGGCGCGTGAGCGCATACATCTCGAGCGAATAAGGCAACGCGCTCGACAAGAGCGCTACCCCGCAGGCCGCCGGCAAGATCGCCGGTGAGAGCAGCGCGGCACCGGCTTGCGCCACGCCGATCGGCGCGATGATCGCGGCGCCCACCAGCGTGCCGAGTGCAGCGGTCGCTCCGCCGTGCGCCGCGCCCGCCTTCTGTCCGAAGACGATATAGAGCGCCCAGCAAACCCCGGCACCCAACGCGAAAGCGATGCCCGCGGGCGGCAAGGCTCGAGCCTGGATCCCGAGCGGCGCGATCCCGAGCGGCGCGATCCCGAGCGGCGCCATCCCGAGCGGTAAAAGCGCCACGATTCCCGCCGCTGCCAGCGCGATCCACAAAAAATCGAGCCCGCGGCGCGATGTGGCGATGGCGACCGCCAGCGGACCGGTAAACTCGAGCGCCACCGCGATGCCGAGCGGGATGCGCCGAAGCGAGGAGTAAAAAAGTAAATTCATCACCCCCATCGCCGAGCCGTAAATCAAGATGCTGCGCAT
>JBEKVP010000429.1:0-2968 GCA_049513935.1 Steroidobacteraceae bacterium | reverse complement strand
ACTTCGATCGATCGAACATCGTGGCGATATTCATTCTCACGGTGGTGTTGGTCGCGGTGCGCTTCGGCCGCGGGCCCGCCGCGCTTGCGGCCGTCTTGAGCGTCGGCGCCTTCGATTTCTTCTTCGTGCCGCCGAGATTCTCATTCGCGGTGAGCGACGTGCAGTACTTTCTCACCTTCAGCATCATGCTCGCCGTCGGTTTGATCACCGGGCAGTTGACGGCGGGCCTGCGGTTTCAGGCGCGGGTCTCGGCGCACCGCGAAGAGCGTGCCGCGTCGCTCTACGAGTTCGCGCGCGACCTGTCGGGGGCGGTTCAGGTCGACCAGGTCGTCAAGACCAGCGGCGAATTCATCGAGCGCACCTTCCACGCCGCCGCCGCTCTGCTCCTGCCCGACAGCAAGAGCCAATTGACAGAACCGCGCGGCGGGGAGACGCTCAACACGGAGATCGGCACCGCTCAGTGGGCGTTCGATCAAGGCAAGCCGGCCGGTTTCGGCACCGATACACTTCCGGGGAGCGACGTGCTCTACGTTCCGCTGCGCGCACCCACCCAATCGCGCGGTGTGCTGGCGGTCAAGGCCCGCAACCGCCGCTTGCTGCGCATCCCGGAGCAGCGCCAGCTGCTCGATACCTTCGCGACGCTGATCGCCATCGCCTTGGAGCGCGTGCATTACGTCGGCCTGGCCCAGGATGCGCTGGTGCGGATGGAATCCGAGCGGCTGCGCAACTCCTTGCTGGCGGCCCTGTCGCACGACCTGCGCACGCCGCTGACCGTTCTCGTGGGCCTCGCCGAATCCTTGACGCTCACCAAGCCGCAGCTGTCGCCGGCACAAGTGGAGACCGCCGAGGCCATGAGGGACGAGGCGCGGCGCATGAGCACGCTGGTCAGCAACCTGTTGGAGATGGCGCGCATCGAAAGCGGCGATGTGAGGCTCAATCTGCAGTGGCAGCCTCTCGAGGAGGTGGTCGGCGCAGCTCTCGAGTCGGCCCGCGGCATGCTCGAGCGCCACGCGATCGAGGTGCACATCCCGCGCGATCTCCCGCTGGTGCGCTTCGACGCGGTGTTGCTCGAGCGCGTTCTCGTGAACTTGCTGGAGAACGCGTCGAAGTACACGCCGGCCGGCAGCACGGTGACGCTGTCCGCCGAGGTGGCCGGCGAGCGGCTCGAGGTGTCGGTAGCGGATAACGGCCCGGGCTTGCCGGAGGGCCGGGAGGAGGCGGTCTTCCAGAAATTCACCCGCGGCGAGCGCGAATCCGCGACGCCCGGCGTGGGATTGGGCCTCGCCATCGCGCGCGCGATCGTCGAGGCGCATCAGGGCACGATCGTCGCCGCGAACAGCCCGGGGGGCGGCGCTCATTTCACGTTCACCCTGCCGCTCGGCACTCCGCCCGCACCGGCGCCGGCGGCTGAGATCGAGGTCCAGTCGGCGCATGGCTGAATCGCTGCCCGTGGCCATCTTGATCGAGGACGAGCGTCAGATCCGGCGCTTCGTACGCACTGCGCTCGAGGCCGAGGGATGGAGCGTGGTCGAGGCCGAGACCATGCGCCAGGGCCTCGCGGACGCCGGTACGCGCAAGCCCGATCTGATCATCCTCGACCTCGGCTTGCCGGACGGCGACGGCATGGAGTTTCTGCGGGAGCTGCGCGGCTGGTCCAAGGTCCCGGTCATCGTGCTGTCGGCGCGCGTGGATGAGCAAGACAAGATCGAGGCCCTGGACGGCGGGGCGGACGACTATCTCACCAAGCCGTTCGGGGTCGGCGAATTGCTGGCGCGGGTGCGGGCCGCGTCGCGCCGCCACCAGGAGGCCGGCGCGGCTCCCGGCGGGGTGTTCGAGTTCGGCGACGTCAAGGTCGATCTCAGCCACCGAACGGTCGAGAAGCGCGGCGCGCAGATTCATCTGACGCCCACCGAATATCGATTGCTGACCCTGCTCATCGCCAACGCCGGGAAGGTGCTCACGCACCGCCAGATCCTGCGCGAGGTATGGGGCCCGTCTCATTCCGAGGACGGCCACTACGTGCGCGTCTACATGGGCCACCTGCGCCAAAAGCTCGAGGACGACCCGGCGCAGCCCAAGCACATATTGACCGAGACCGCGGTCGGGTACCGGCTGGTGCAATCCTCACGCGGTTGAGCCGGCGTTGGTATCATCGGGGAATGAGAATTCCCGCGAACCTGCAGCGCCGGCCGTTCTTGGCGCCCATCGGGTTGGCGGCGCTGACCTCGGTGGCCGGAGTGCTGGTTCTGATCGCGGCGGCGTGGCTTTTGGTCACCGCGAGATCCACCACGGTTGTTGTCGTGCGGCACGCCGAGAAGGTCATGGACGGCAGCTCGGACCCCGCGCTCACCGACCAGGGCCAAGCGCGCGCCGCGCTCCTCGCGCGCATGTTCGGCGACCCGCGTCTCAAGGATCACATCGATGCGATCTACGTCTCGCCGGCGCTGCGCAACCGGCTCACCGCAGCGCCGCTCGCAGCGAGGCTGGGCGTTGCTCCCGAGGTCGTCTCTCAGGATGATCCGCGCGGCTTGGCGCGCCGGGTGCTGCACGAGCATCGCGGCGGCAGGATCCTCATCGTGGGGCATACCGACACCATGCCCGCCCTCGTCGAGGCGCTGAGCGGGGTGAAGGACACTCCTCCGATCGGCGCGCTCGAGTACAGCACCATGTACATCATCAGCGTGCCGCGCATCGGGCGCTCGAGCGTGCTCAGCATCACCTATTAGCCGATTGCCTAGCTGCTCGCCGCGCGCAGCATGATGGCCTTGCGCACGAAGTCCGTGTGACGGCCGATGCGAAAGTCCGCGAGCACGGCGTCGCGCACGCGACGGCTGCCGTCGATCAGGTAGGACGCGCGGCGCACTCCCAGCCCCAGGGGCCCGTTGAGCCCGTACATCTTGATCACCGTCTTCTGCTCATCCGACAGCAGGGTAAACGGCAATTGGTATTTCTCGCGAAATTTCGCATG
>JBEKVP010000428.1:0-2984 GCA_049513935.1 Steroidobacteraceae bacterium | reverse complement strand
ACGCGGCGCAGCGCGCCAACCGCGACCGCAATCTGCTCAACACCTACGTGTCGGTCCAGGAGATCGAGCACTTGCGCGATCAGCGTCTCGCGCTGGTGAGCGATCAGATCAAGGTCACAGGCCAGTTCCTCGAGATCCTCAACGGCAAGATGAACAAGCTCAAACAGTCGAGCGCGCGCTTCAAGCCCTACAGCCTCGACCCGAACGCGCCGCCGATGTCCGACCAGCTCGCCGAGGATCTGGTGCGCGTCGGCAGCGACATACGCACGCAGGAAGAGAATTTGCGCGAGAAGCGCTCGGAAGAGGCCATCATGAACAAACAATTCGAGAACGACATCGCGCGTTTCAAAGAGCTGAAGGGAATCCATTGACGTCAAAGACCCGCATCCTGCTGGGAGTCACCGCAGGCATCGCCGCATACAAAAGTCCGGACCTGGTACGGCGCTTGATCGAGCGGGGGGCCGAGGTGCAAGTGGTCATGACGGCCGGTGCTCAGAAATTCGTGACGCCGATGACCTTTCAGGCGGTCTCGGGACGTCCGACCCGCAGCGATCTATGGGACGAGGGCGCCGAGGCGGCCATGGGCCACATCGAGCTCGCGCGCTGGGCGCAGCTCGTGCTCATCGCGCCGGCGAGCGCGGACTTCATCGCGCGGCTGGCGCACGGCCGGGCCGACGACCTACTCGCGACGCTGTGCCTGGCAACTGAAGCGCCGCTGGTGATAGCGCCCGCGATGAATCGGGTGATGTGGGCGAGCAAGGCGACGCAGGCGAACATCGGCATTCTCGAATCGCGCGGCGTGCGCATCCTCGGGCCCGCATCCGGCAATCAAGCCTGCGGAGAAGTGGGTGCGGGCCGCATGTGGGAGCCCACGCTCCTCGCCGGCTCGCTGCTCGAGGGCCCCCCCAACGCGGGCCTGCTCACGGGCCTCAACGTCTTGATCACCGCGGGGCCCACCCGCGAGCGGCTCGATCCGGTGCGCTACCTCACCAATCGCAGCTCGGGCAAGATGGGGTTCGCCATCGCGGCTGCGGCGCGCGAAGCCGGCGCTCACGTCACGTTGGTGACGGGACCGGTGCATTTGCCGACGCCCACCGGCGTTACCCGCATCGACGTCGAGAGCGCGCGCGACATGTACGCCGCGGTTCACCGCCAGGTCGACAAGGCGGACGTATTCATTGCAGCGGCGGCCGTGGCGGATTTTCAGCCGGTGAGCGTCGCCAAGCAGAAGATCAAGAAGCATCGCGGCGTGGTGAAGCTCGATCTCGAGCCGGCGCCCGATATCGTCAAGTCCGTCGCCGACATGACCAAGCGGCCGCTGGTCGTCGGCTTCGCGGCCGAGACCAATGACGTCGAGGAGAACGCGCGCTTGAAGCTCAAGCGCAAGAAGCTCGACATGATCGCGGCGAACCAGGTCGGCGAAGGTCTCGCCTTCGACTGCGAGGACAATGCGCTCACGGTACTCTGGCCGGGCGGAAAGACCGAGGTCGCCCGCGCGCCAAAGCTCGAAGTCGCGCGCGAGCTCATTGCACTGATCGCCAAACGCCTGCCGCCCTCCGAGGGTGCGCCGCGCCGCGGATCACGTAATCGGCGCAGTACAGCCGCAGCGCCGCGCAGCCGGATGCGCACGCGCCGCACCCGGCGTTGATCCCATGCGCCGCAAGATCAAGCTGCGGATCCTGGACCCGCGCATCGGCCGCGAATTTCCATTGCCCGGGCACGCCACGGACGGGTCGGCCGGTATGGACTTGCGCGCCTGCATCGCCGCCCCGCTGGTATTGGCGCCGGGCGGCGCGGAGCTGATCCCGACCGGCATCTCGATCTACGTCGAGGATCCGGACCTCGCGGCGCTGCTCTTGCCGCGCTCCGGGCTCGGACACAAGAACGGCATCGTGCTCGGCAATCTCGTCGGGCTGATCGACTCGGATTACCAGGGTCCCCTGATGGTCTCGTGCTGGAACCGGGGTTCGGCGCCCTTCACCATTCAGCCGGGCGACCGCATCGCGCAGATGGTGATCGTGCCGGTGGTGCACGCGGAGTTCGAGGTGGTCGAGGAGTTCTCGGGCACCTCGCGCGGCGCGGGCGGCTTCGGCAGCTCGGGACACTCGTAGCGTTCGCGGCCCGGCCTACGCGGCCCGGCCAATCTTCGTGCTCGCCCGCGAAATGCGGCTGGTGCGCCCCGCTGACGCAGCCCATGCTCGCGCTCATGGCGATCCGGGACTGGCCGAGCGATGAGCGACCGCGCGAGAAACTGCTCGATAAAGGCGCGGCGGCCCTATCGGACGCCGAGATCCTGGCGATTCTCCTGCGCAGCGGCACGCCCGGCCGCTCGGCGCTCGATCTGGCCCGCGACGCACTCACGGCCTTCGGATCGCTCCGGCAGCTCATCGCCGCGGATCGTGCGCGCTTCTGCGCGGCGGCGGGGCTTGGACTCGCCCGCTACGCCGAGTTGCAGGCGGCGGCCGAGATATCGCGGCGGCAGCTGTCGCAGTCGCTGCGCGCAGGCCCCTTGCTCGCGAGCCCGAAGGCGACGCGCGACTTTCTGAGCGCGCGCCTGCGCGACCTCGAGCACGAGGTTTTCTGCTGCATCTATCTCGATAAGCGCCACCGTCTTATTCAGTTCGAGGAATTGTTTCGCGGCACGATCGACGGAGCGAGCGTGCATCCCCGGGAAATCGTGAAGCTGGCGTTGCAGAAGAACGCCGCCGCGGTGATCGTCGCGCACAATCACCCGTCGGGCGTGGCCGAGCCGAGCCAGGCGGACGAGCTCATCACGCAGCGGGTGAAGGAGGCGCTCGCGCTCGTCGACATCCGGCTCCTCGACCACATCATCGTGGGCGAGGGCGTCAGCGTGTCACTGGCGGAGCGTGGGTTGATGTGAGAACAGGCAGCGATCGGCCGGAGTGTGGCCGTTGCGGTCTATCGTGACCGGCGGCTATCGGGCGGGGGGAGCGATACCGAAGATGCGGCACAGCGACTGCTGC
>JBEKVP010000427.1:0-2994 GCA_049513935.1 Steroidobacteraceae bacterium | reverse complement strand
AGCTCGATGGCCGCGCGGGTGAGATTGCCGAATTTCTCGAGCTTGCCCTCGAAGCGCTCGAACAGCGTGAAGGCATCCGCCGTGCCGCCGGCAAAGCCCGCCAGCACCTTGCCGTTGTACAGGCGGCGTACTTTGCGGGCGTTGCCCTTCATGACGCTCTGCCCGAGCGTCACCTGGCCGTCCCCGCCGACGGCGACGCGGCCGCCGCGCCGCACGGCCAGGATGGTCGTGCCGTAAATCCGCTCCGGATCGTGATTCATACGACGCTTATCCGTTGGGGCGGAACCACGGCCTTTCAATGCAGCCGGCCTCGCAAGAATCCAAGCTAGCGCCGGACCCGGCGCGCGCGCGGGTGCGAAGCGTCGTAGACCTTCGCCAGATGCTGAAAATCCAGGTGAGTATATATCTGGGTGGTGCCGATGTCGGCGTGCCCGAGGAGCTCCTGCACCCCGCGCAGGTTGCCGCTGGACTCGAGCAGGTGGGTCGCGAAGGAGTGGCGGAACATGTGGGGGTGCAGGTGCACCCCGAGGCCCCGGCGCCGTGCCCACAGGTCGACCCGCAGCTGCACGGCGCGCGGTGTCAGCCGGCGCCCCGTTCGGCCGACGAATACGGGCTGCCCGCCGGCTACCGCCTTGGGTAGCGCGCCGGCGCGGGTGTTGGCGCCGGAGTGGGCGCCGGTGCCGACGCCGGTGTTCGCGCCGCCGACCCAGGCCGCGCGCTCGGTGAGCCAGGCGCGCAGCGCATCGACGGCGAATCGTCCGATGGGCACGACCCGCGATTTTCCGCCCTTGCCGACGACGCGCAGCGTGCGGTCCTTCAGATCGAGCGACGGCAGGTCGAGGCTCACCAGCTCCGCGAGCCGCAGCCCCGAGGAGTAGAACAGCTCCATGATCGCCTTGTCGCGCGCCGACAAGGTGTCGTCCGCGCGGAAATCCAGGAGGCGCGCCATCTGATCGGCGTCGAGTGCGTCCGGCAGGCGCTTCTTGATCTTGGGCGCTTGCACGCCGCGCGCGGGATTCTGCGCGCAGTGCCCCTCGCGCAGCAGGAATTCATAGAACGTGCGTACCGCCGACAGGCGCCGCTGGATGCTGCGCGGGCCGACGCCCGACGCGTGCCCCGCCGCCGCGAACGTTCGCAGGTGAGCATGCTCGAGCGCGCTCCATCCGGCGATTGCGCGCCGTTCGCAAAACGCGGCGAGCAGCTTAAGATCGCGACGATACGCAGCGATGGTGTGGCCGCTCACGCGGCGCTCGTTCTTCAGATGCGAGGCGAAGCGCTCGATCCACTCGCGCTCCGTCGAGGTCACGGATGCAGCGTCTTCGGTGTCATCGCGTCAGCGCAAACGCGAGCAGCTCGCCCATGCGCGTAAGGAACTCGGTGCTTATTCCCGGATGAAAGTGCGCCGCATCGTTCGCCCCGATAGCGAGCACTCCCAAGGCGCCCTTCGGGCCCAGGGGCAGCAGCGCCACGGAGCCGATCTCGACGCAATCCTTGCCGAAGAGAAAATCGCGCTGAGCGTCGCGGACCTGTCCGCATCGTGGCTTGCCCGATTGCAGCAGCGACTCGAACGACTTCATCTCCGCGCCGGCCGGATCCGCGACTCGCAAGAAGCGGCTGGGCTCGAGCGCGCGCGCCGTCTCGAGGAACAGGAGCAGCACCGAGTTTCGCGCCGCGAAGTCCTCGCGCAAGCTCGCCTCCACCGCGTTGACCGTATCGGACAAGGAGTGAGCGCCGAACAGGCGCTGTGTCAGGCGATGAATATGGTCGGAGAGCGCGTCATTCGCGCGCGCCACCTCCACCAATTCCTTCAACTTGCGCTCGAACGCCTGGTTGCGCTCGCGCAGCACCTCCACCTGCCGCTCGACCAGGCTGACCGTTGCGCCCGAATCACGCATGTGCGGGAGACGCAGCTTCGCGAGCAGCGCGGCGTTGCGCTCGAAGAAATCCGGGTGGGTCTGCAGGTAATCCGCGACGCTCGCGTCGTTGATCGTGTCGTGTTTGATTCCGCGTGCCTGACTCGTCGTCATTGGTTCATCACTCCCGATGATGTCTCATTGGATGTCGATCATTCCGCTAAATACCGTCACCGCGGGTCCGGTCAGCCACACGGGCCGTCCGGGTCCCGGCCAGGCGACCTGCGCGCGGCCGCCCGGCAAATCCACTCGGACCTCGGGCTCGAGGAGCCCTTGCCTCCGGCCAACGGCGACGGCGGCGCACGCCCCCGTGCCGCAGGCAAGCGTCTCGCCCGCGCCCCGCTCGAAGACTCGCAGGCGGATGTGGTTGCGGTCCACGATTTGCATGAATCCCACGTTGGCGCCGTTCGGAAACCGCGGGTGGCGCTCGATGCCGGGCCCGAGCTTCGCGACCGGCGCGGCGGCCGCGTCCGCGACGCGCAGTACCGCGTGCGGGTTGCCGGTCGACACGGCGCCGAAATCGACCGCTTCACCGCCCACCTCGAGAGTATAGGAGTCCGCCTCGGCGGCCGCATCCAGCGGGATGGAACGCGGGTCGAAATCCGGAACGCCCATATCCACCGAAACGAGACCGTCCGGTCTCACCTGCGCGTGCACGATGCCGCCCTTCGACTCCATCTCGATCTCGCGTCCGAGCTGCGGCGCTCTTGCGTACATGAGAGCCGCGATGCAGCGCGCTCCGTTCCCGCATTGCTCGACCTCGCCGCCGTCGGAGTTGAAGACCCTATAGTACACGCGGCTGTGCGGGTTGCGCGGCGCCTCGAGCATCAACGCCTGATCGAATCCGACCCCGGTGTGCCGATCGGCGAGCGCGCGCAGCTTGCCCGCGTCCATTGAGGGAGCGCCCAAGGATGAAGCGTCGAAGACGAAAAAATCGTTTCCCAACCCTTGCATCTTCAAGAACTCGATGCGCATGACGCGAGCATAGCCGATGGCACCACGCGCCGCGAGCCGCGTCTGCCCGCACGCGGCCATTGACAATGCGCTAGTCTTGTCGCCGTCGACAACAACAAACGCCGGG
>JBEKVP010000426.1:0-3006 GCA_049513935.1 Steroidobacteraceae bacterium | reverse complement strand
CTTGCGGAGGGTGAGCGTCTCATCGAGGCGGCGCGCCAAGCGCGGCGCGTCCTGCAGGTCGGCCACTTGGAGCGCTTCAACGCGGCGGTGCAAGCGCTCCAGCCGATGCTCGCCGTACCGCGGTTCATCGAGTGCGCGCGGCTTGCGCCCTTCAAGCATCGCGGCACCGACGTCGACGTGGTGCTCGATCTCATGATTCACGACATCGATTTGATCCTGAGCATCGTGCGCTCGCCCGTGGTCGCGGTCGACGCCATCGGCACGAGCGTGTTCTCCGGAGAGATCGATATCGCGAACGCCCGCCTGCGGTTCGCGAACGGCTGCGTGGCAAACGCGACGGCAAGCCGCGTGAGCCTGAAGACGGAGCGGCGGCTGCGGCTGTTTCAGGACGACGCCTACGTCTCGGTCGATCTGCAGCAGAAGGTGCTCACCGTGATCCGCAAGTCCGGCGGTGTCTCGGCGGACGGCATGCCGCAGGTCGATATCCAGGAAACGAGCTACGATCAGGGCGATGCCCTCAAGGCCGAGATCGAGGCTTTCTTGCAGGCGGCCGCGACGGACCGCCCGCCGCCGGTGAGCGGTGAGGACGGACTCGCGGCGCTCCATGTAGCGGTCAGCATCGCCGAGCAGGTGGCGAGTTCGGCGTCGGGATTCGCGCGGACTTCCGCGTAAGCACTACGGATTCGGCGGGGTGGCCGCGGGTGGGGCGCCCGGCGGCGGCCCGGGCGTGAGCGGCCGCGCGGGCGTCGCGGCAGGCGCTCCTCCGGAGGGCCCCCCGGCGGCGGGTCCTCCCGTGACGGCTCCCATCCCCATCGGGTTCTCGTCCATCACGGTCACCCGGTCGACGAAAAAGCGCGTATCGGCGAAGCACGTCGAGGGCATCCCGGGATGCTCGGTGTAATGCAGCTGCACGCGCGCGCCGACGGCTTTCTCGAGCTGCGCGCCCACCCCCGCGTCGCGCACGCTGAATTGCCAGATTTGAGGCGTCACACCGGCGACCGGGAATTGCGCCAGCACGAGATCGCCCTCCTGAGTCTTGCAGAGCCAGCCCCGGTGCGAGAATTTCTGCAAGATGCCCGCGCGAGTGCCCTCTGAATACGCCCACGAGAGGGTGAGCCAGGTCCAGAGCGATAAGCCGGCAACGGCGAGGAGAAGCAGGATCAGCGCGTAACGCAGGCCGCGCCCGGCGCGCCGGGGCGGGGAGTTCACGGCGGCGGCAGTTCCATGCCCGCTTTCCAATGGCCGACGCTACTTCCTCTCGGCCGCGGCTCCGATCTCTTGATTGACAACAATGAGCATGTCCATGGCTTTTTGCGCGTGACCATTCGCATCCCAATCCTTCCCTTGAAACGACGCTTGCATTTCCATGTACGCCTTGCGGGCAAAATCTTGGGCCGCTGCGAGGTGGGGATGCTTGCCCGGATCAACATTCAGGCGCGGGCCCTGTGCATTGACCAGGGTGGAGGCGAATATTGCCGTGGCCGTGAGTGCGGCGATCGAGGTGAGCTTCATGGTTGGTACTCCTGTTTCTGTTTCTTAGCCATCATTTTCATCGGATCGATCCCTTGCCGTCGACGCTATGGTGGAGCCGGGGGGAATCGAACCCCCGTCCATAAGTCCTACGCTTCAAGACCTACGTACGTAGCCACAGTCTATTGTTCTCGCCGCTCGCTACCCGACGGGCAGGGAAAGCGAACAGCCAGCCCGGTAACGATTCGCAAGATACACCCCAGACACGTGTACCTCGCTAGCTGGTGAGCGCTACCCCTGAGCCGTTCGCGCCAGCACAGGCCGGTCAGGGTTCAGCCGCGATTAGGCGGCTAGAGCGTAGTTGTCTTCGTTGGCAACTATAAGTTTGCAAGTAGTTTAACGAGGTAACTCGCACCTCGGTACGCACCTGAAGTTTCGCAACCCATGTCGAAACCGGTCGGCCCCAATCAACGCAATCGATCCTTTGAGTGAGGCGCTAGTGTACGCGTTTCAAGCGGCTAATCCAAAAACGTACGCAGAAATGCGCGAGAAACCGGAATTGCGCGCCGCGCCGGAATTGCGCGCGCGTCAGCGGCGGCTGGCCTTCATGATCCGGCTCTTGTCGCGCTGCCAGTCCCGATCCTTATCGGCGGCGCGCTTGTCGTGCTGCTTCTTGCCTTTCGCAAGTCCGATCTCGAGCTTGGCGCGGCCCCCCTTCCAGTACAGCTCGAGCGGCACCAGCGTATAGCCGCGTCGCTCCACCGCGCCGACCAGGTGATCGAGCTGGCGGCGGGTGAGGAGGAGCTTGCGCGTGCGGGTCGGGTCGGTGTCGACGTGCGTGGATGCCGAATTGAGCGGGGAGATGTGGGCGCCGAACAAAAATGCCTCGCCGTCCTTTAGGTACACGTATGCCTCGGCGATCTGCGCCTTACCGGCGCGCATGCTCTTGACCTCCCATCCGAGCAGGGAGATGCCGGCCTCGAAGCGCTCCTCGATGAAGTAATCGAAGCGCGCCTTGCGATTCACGGCGATCGGCGGCAATTTCTCGGCGGTCTTGGCCATACGCGAGGAGTCTACCGTGCGTTGTGCGAGAATTCTCACATCGCGGCGCCACGCCGCCTCGGAGCCGGCAGCTTGAAGGTCGTCGAACGCAGCGCCATCGTCGCTTTTACGCCCGCGCAGATGTTCGCGCTGGTCGACGATGTGCCGCGCTATCCAGAGTTCCTGCCGTGGTGCACCGGCGCGCGCGCCGAGCAGACCTCACCCACCGAGCGTCTCGCCTCGATCGACATCGTCAAGGGCGCAATCAGGATGCAGCTTACGACGCGCAATACCGTGCTTGCGCACACGCACATCCTCATGGAGCTGGTCGAGGGGCCGTTCAGGCGTCTGGTCGGCCACTGGGGCTTCAGCCCCGTCGGGGAGCGCGGCTCGCGGATCGTGTTCAAGGTCGAGTTCGAATTCAAGAGCCGGCTGATGGCGGTGGCGTTCAACCCGGTGTTCGAGTCGGTCTGCGACAAGATTGTCGATGCGTTC
>JBEKVP010000425.1:0-3011 GCA_049513935.1 Steroidobacteraceae bacterium | reverse complement strand
CGTTCGTCGGGATCTCGATCCTGCTGCTGGCGCTCTTGGTGGTGCTGGTGGCGTGGCTCGCGCTGCGCCGCTGGGTCAACGTGCTGATCGGGGACATCCGCGGCAAGCGATTTCTCGATGACGCGCAATCGCCGCGCTCCACGCTGCCGATTCTTTCCCAGGTGCGGCAGGTCCTGGCGGAGGTCGAGGAGAAGCAGCGCCTCGAGATCGATTTTCGCGAGAATTGGACGCCGCAGGCGCTCAGGCAGGTGGTCCGCGACCACTTGCACTCCTCGCAAGTGATCATCGTCTCGAACCGCGAGCCGTACATTCACAATTTCAACGCTGAGCAGCGTGTCATCGCCCAGGTGCCCGCGAGCGGCATGGTCACGGCGCTCGAGCCCATCATGCGCGCGTGTTCGGGCGTCTGGATCGCGCACGGCGCGGGCTCCGCGGACAAGCAGACGGTCGACCGTTTCGACCACATCCGCGTGCCGCCCGACGACCCTTCCTATACCTTGCGCCGGGTCTGGCTCACCGAGGCGCAGGAGCAGGGCTACTACTACGGCTTCTCCAATGAGGGGCTCTGGCCCTTGTGCCATCTCGCGTACGTGCGGCCGGCATTTCGGCCGAGCGACTGGCGCGCCTACGAAGAGGTCAACGCCAAATTCGCCGAGGTCGTCGCCGCGGAAGCGAACACCGACAGCCCGGTCGTGCTGATCCAGGACTTTCACTTCGCGCTCTTGCCGAAACTCATCCGCGCGAGGATCCCCAAGGCGACCGTCGCGCTGTTCTGGCATATTCCGTGGCCCAATTCGGAGACGTTCGGCGTTTGTCCGTGGAAGCGCGAGATGCTGCTGCACATGCTGTCCGCCGACATTCTCGGGTTCCACACACGCTATCACTGCCAGAACTTTCTCGACACGGTGGACCGCTTCGTCGAATGCCAGATCGATCACGAGCACATGACCGTCACGCTGCAGGGCCGCGTCTGCCGCGTGGCGGCCTATCCCATATCGATCGAATGGCCGCCGCGCTGGCTCGCGAACCTGCCGGATGTCGCCGCCTGCCGGGCCGCGGTGCGCGAACGGCACGGGCTCGCGCCGGATGTGGTGATCGGGCTCGGAGTCGAGCGATGGGACTTCACCAAGGGTATCCTCGAGCGGTTCCAGGCGCTCGAGGCGCTGCTCGAGCGCAATCCGCGCCATCGAGGGCGAGTCACGCTCTTACAGATCGCCTCGCCCTCGCGCAGCCAGCTGCCGGCGTACCGGGAGCTGCAGGAACAGACCTATCGCGAGGTCGAGCGGATCAATGCGAAGTTCGGAGAAGGCGAATGGCGGCCGATCGTGCTGATCGACGAGCATCAAGAGCCTCGTAGCGTGTTCGAGCTCTACCGGGCCGCGGACTTTTGCCTGGTGAACAGCCTTCACGACGGCATGAATCTCGTCGCCAAGGAGTTCGTCGCCGCGCGCGACGACGAGGACGGCGTGCTCATACTGTCGACCTTTGCCGGCGCGTCGCGCGAATTGACCGAGGCGGTGCTCATCAATCCGTTCGACGTCAACGAGACCGCGGAAGCGATGGAGATTGCGATGCGCATGGGCCGCGACGAGCGGCGCGACCGCATGTGCTTGATGCGCCGAACGGTCAAGGAAAACAACGTCTACCGTTGGGCGGGACGCATGCTGATGGATGCCGCCCGCATCCGGCAGCGGCAGAGCCTGCCGTCGGTGAGGTCGCGCTTCAAGACGGCGGCGAGCTAGGGGCGGGCGCCGAACGCGCGCAGCCGCTCGGCAGCCGTCCGGAGAGTCTCATCGCGCTTGGCGAGGCACAGGCGAAGCAAAGTCATGGGTGGCGGCGCGGCATAGAAAGGTGACAGCGGAATCGTCGCGACCTTCGCCTCCCGGATCAGAAGGTCCGCGAAATCCACATCTGTCGATCGGCTGAGGGTCCCGTAGTCGACCAGAAGAAAGTAGGTTCCGGCCGCCGTCAGCGGCTCGAATCCCGAGCCGCGCAGGAGCCCGGCGAGCAGGTCGCGCTTCGTCTGAAAGAACGCCGAGAGCCCGGTCCAGGCGTCGGGGCACTGCGCCAGGTAGCGGGTGATCGCATGCTGCAGCGGCGCGACGATGCTGAAGGTGTTGAATTGATGCACCTTGCGCAGCTCGCGGGTCAGGGCGGGCGGCGATACGCAGTACCCGGTGCGCCACCCTGTGGCGTGCAACGCCTTGCCGAACGAGTACACCGCGAAGCTGCGCTCGCGCAACTCCGGATGCGCGAGCACGGAGGCGTGCCGCCGGCCGTCGAACAGCACGCTTTCGTAGACCTCGTCGGCGAGAATGCTGATCGGCCGGTCGCGCACCAGCGCCGCAAGAGCATCGAGATCTGCGCGCGTGGCGACCGTGCAGCTCGGGTTCTGGGGACTGTTCACGATGACGAGCCGTGTGCGCTCGCTCAAGTGACCGCGGACGCGATCCCAATCGAAGGAGAACGCCGGCGGCGCCAACGGCACGCGCACGCAACGCCCGCCCGCCAACCGCACCGCAGGCTCGTAGGCATCGTAGGCGGGATCGAAAATGATCGCCTCATCGCCCGGGCCGATGACGGCTTGAATTGCATCGTACAACGCCTCCGTGCCGCCGCAGGTGATGGTGATCTCGGTGATCGGGTCGACTTCGATGGCGTAGCTCGTCTTGAGCTTTCGGGCAATATGCTCGCGCAGCGCGGCAACACCCTCCATCGGCGCGTACTGGTTGTGGCCCTCCGCGACCGCCTCGACGAGTGCTTGCGCGAGCCGCGCGTCGATCGGATAGTCGGGAAACCCCTGCCCGACGTTGAGCGCGCCTTCGTCGATCGCGCGGCGCGACATGACCGTGAAGATCGTCGTACCCACATCCGGCAATTTGCTCTGGAAACGCATGCCCTACCTCGCGAGCGACTTAAGGCCGCCGGCGAGCGAGCGCGCGTCCAGGCCGCGCTTGCGCAGCTCGCGCGCCGCGGCGAGGCTGCGCTTGCCGGAGGCGCAAACCAGAAGA
>JBEKVP010000424.1:0-3013 GCA_049513935.1 Steroidobacteraceae bacterium | reverse complement strand
CGCGGCGCGCAGCGCGTCCGGACCGAGCGCGCCGGTGACGGCGAGCCGATCGCTCACATCCTCGATCCTGACCTTGGCGCGCAGGATGAATTTGCGCAGCCGCTCGCAGGTCGCGGCGAGCACGTCCCGCGGCAACAACGCGATCACTCCGCTCGAATGAGGCACGAGATGCAGCACCGCGATCACTCGTCCCTGGGCGCTCGAGTAGGCCGCAAGGAGCGGTGCGCACTCGACGAGTCGCCGCGTGTCGTTCGATACCTGGCCTTGCAGAAAATTGACCGCATCAAGGCCGGCGAAGCGCAGGACGCCGATGTGCGGCAGGCGGCCGGATACCGCCGCCGGCGCGTGCTCGCCGGTAAGGTGGGAGGCGCGGATTCTATCGATGCTCACGCTCCTATGAATGGGGTACGTGGCCTGCTCTGTCAACCCCCCGCGCGATCGGATCGCGTACGCGCGCATTTCGTGCTGCCGGCGTGGTTATCCACCCTGGTTTTCTGGCAAACTTTGCTTGTGACTGTGGAAAACGAAGATCAGCCGGAAAGGTTGCCGACGCCGCCCGCGTCCTCGCAACCGCAACCGGCGAGGATCCCCCCGCGCGAGGTGGGCGGACGCGAGGGACCGGAGCCGACGCGCTACGGCGATTGGGAAGTGCGCGGCCGCTGCATTGACTTCTGACCCGCTGCGCATGCCTCCGCACCCTCGACCGCTCTCTCCGCATCTCGGGATTTATCGCTGGCAGATCGGCAACACCCTGTCGATCCTGCACCGCCTGACGGGCATCGCGCTCGCGCTCGGGCTGGTCGCGCTGTGCTACTGGCTCATCTCGCTCGCGAGCGGTGAAGAGAGCTTCCGCGCGGCCGAGCGCGCGTTCGCGAGTCCCGTGGGGCTCGTGTTTCTCATCGGCTGGACCTTCGCGTTTCTCTATCATCTCCTGAACGGCGTGCGCCATTTGTTCTGGGATTTGGGGTTGGGGTTCGAGCGCCGCCAGCGCCACGCGAGCGGCTGGTTCGCCGTGCTCGGGTCGATCGCTTTGACGATCTGCGTGTGGGCCGTGTTCTGGCACGGGCGCGCATGAGCTTGCGCAGCCCGCTGGGCCGGGTGCTCGGCACCGGATCGGCCAAGGAGGGCAGCGCGCGCTGGTGGGCCGAGCGGCTGAGCGCGGTGGCGCTGATTCCGCTCACCTTGTGGTTCTTGTTTTCGTTGCTGCTCCTGCCGGAGCTCGACTATCTCACCGTGCACACCTGGCTTTCGGTGCCGCTGAGCGGCTTCCTCGCGGTGCTCCTGGTGGCGGTTCTGACCTATCACTCCTACTTGGGCACGACGGTCGTGGTCGAGGACTACGTGCATGCGATCGGAGCGAAGCTGTTCTTGTTGTTGCTGCTGAGGTTTGCATACGTCTTGTGCGGCGGGGCGAGCATATTCGCGATCTTGCGTATCGCATTCGGATCCTAAGGAGTCATGAGCGAGTACAAGTTCATCGACCACGCCTTTGACGTCGTGGTGGTCGGAGCCGGCGGAGCGGGTTTGCGCGCGACCTTCGGGCTGGCCGAGGCCGGCCTGGCCACGGCCTGCCTGACCAAAGTATTTCCGACGCGCAGCCACACCGTGGCCGCACAGGGCGGCATCTCGGCGGCGCTCGGCAACATGGGCGAGGATGACTGGCGCTGGCACATGTACGACACCGTCAAGGGTTCGGATTGGCTCGGCGATCAAGATGCGATCGAGTTCATGTGCAAGGAGGCGCCGGCCGCGGTCATCGAGCTCGAGCACTACGGCCTGCCGTTCTCCCGCACCGAGGACGGGCGTATCTACCAGCGGCCGTTCGGCGGCATGACGACGCACTTCGGCAAGGGCATCGCGCAGCGCACCTGCGCCGCGGCCGACCGCACCGGCCACGCCATGCTGCACACGTTGTATCAGCAGTCGCTCAAGCACGATGCCACGTTCTTCATCGAGTACTTCGCGCTCGATCTCATCATGGAGAACGGCGAGTGCCGCGGTGTGATCGCGCTCGATATGTCGGAAGGCACGCTGCATCGCTTCCGCGCCCAGGAGGTCATCCTCGCGACCGGCGGCTACGGCCGCGCCTGGTTCTCGTGTACCTCCGCGCATACCTGTACCGGCGACGGCGGCGGCATGGTGCTGCGCGCCGGGCTGCCGCTGCAGGACATGGAATTCGTGCAGTTCCATCCGACCGGCATCTACGGCGCCGGCTGCCTGATCACCGAAGGCTCGCGCGGCGAGGGCGGCTATCTCACCAACTCCGACGGCGAGCGGTTCATGGAGCGCTACGCGCCGAACGCGAAGGACCTCGCGTCGCGCGACGTGGTCAGCCGCTCGATGACGGTCGAGATCCGCGAGGGCCGCGGCGTCGGCAAGCTCAAAGACCACATCTATCTGCACCTCGAGCATCTCGGTCCGGCCGTCATCAAGGAGCGGCTCCCCGGCATTGCGGAGACCGCGCGCATCTTTGCCAACGTGGACGTCAACAAAGAGCCCGTCCCGGTGTTACCCACGGTTCACTACAACATGGGCGGCATTCCGTGCAACGTGCAAGGCGAGGTCGTGAATCGCCGCGGCGGCAACGACGTCGTGGTGCCGGGCCTCATGACCGTGGGCGAGGCCGCGTGCGTATCGGTCCATGGCGCCAACCGGCTCGGGTCGAACTCGCTCTTGGACCTCGTCGTCTTTGGCCGCGAGGCGGCACGGCACTGCGCGCACGTGCTCAAACCCGGCGCGCCGCATCGGGCCTTGAAGCCCGATTGCGCGGACGTGGCCCTGGCGCGGTTGGACGCGCTGCGCCACGCCAAGGGCTCGCGGCGCACGGCCGACATCCGCTTGGATATGCAGCGCATCATGCAGAGCGATGCCGCCGTGTTTCGCACCGCCGAGACGCTGAACGACGGCAAGCGCAAGCTCGGCGCGGTGTTTGCCTCGTTCAGCGACGTGCAAGTGAGCGACCGCTCGCTCATCTGGAACACCGATCTCATCGAGACGCTCGAGCTCGATAACC
>JBEKVP010000423.1:0-3030 GCA_049513935.1 Steroidobacteraceae bacterium | reverse complement strand
GGACGGCACTCTAGCCTATCGCCACGAGCTGGTCCGGCGCGCAATTGGAGACTCGCTTTCCCAGCCTCGTCTACAAAGTTTGCACGAAAAAGTGCTTGCCGTTCTAGAAGCGCGGCCCAATATTCCGGCCGCGCGCCTCGCGCATCATGCCTCCTGTGCGCGCGCAGCGGAGGCAGTACGACGCTTTGCGCCGCTGGCCGCAGCCCAAGCCGCATCCCTTGGAGCGCATAGAGAGGCCGCATCGCACTTCGAGGCAATGGTCCCGTATGCCGACGAGCTCGCTCCAGCCGACCGCGCCTGTTTGCTCGAGCAACTCTCGTACGAGTGCTACCTGATCGGGGATTGCGCGCGAGGGCGCGAGGTGCGACGCATGGCGCTCGAGATCTGGCGTGGCATTGGAGCCCGCTCGCAGGAAGGTGATGCCCTCCGCTGGCTGTCGCGGCTTGCCTGGTTCGAGGGTCGCAGCGCGGAGGCCGAACGGTACCACGTCGACGCAATCAAGGTGCTCGAGTCGCTGCCGCCGAGTCCGGTGCTGGCGAAGGCCTACTGCGACCGGGCGGACCTCGACATGGAGTCTCACGAAAACCACTCGGCGATCAAGTTCGCGCACCGAGCCATTGCGCTTGCGGAACCCTGGGCGGACCATCTGATCGTGAGCGCCGCGTTGAGCGTCCTCGGCACGGCACGCCTCATCATTGGCGACGATTCAGGGTGGGCTGATCTTGAGCGTAGCCTGCAGATAGCGCTCGCCAATGGCTTTCAAGAACAGGTGGCCAGTGCGTACACAGACCTGGCGGCAATGGCCGTGTCGCGCCGCCGATACGGCGAGGCGGCCGGGTTTTTGAGTGCCGGGCTCGCGTACTGCGAGGAGCGCGACCTGGATTTCCTGCGACTGTATTTGCTTGCCTACCGCGCACGGATGAACTTTGAACAGGGCAACTGGCTCGGGGCGAGCGAAGATGCCGAGGCGGTGCTGCGCCATCCGCGCGCGACGCCAATAACTCAAATTCCGGCTTTGCGGACGCTCGGGCACCTGCGAATTCGACGCGGCGACCCGGACGCGAACTCGCCACTCGAGGAAGCGCGGGCGCTTGGCGGTCCGCAACCCGAGTTGCAGCGCGTCGGCACGCTCGCAGCGATTGCCGCCGAGGCTGCGTGGCTCGCGGGAGATTGGGCGATCGTACAAGGAGCAGTGCAGCCGGCCTATGAGATGGTGCTGCATCGACGAGATCCGCGGATGAAGGGTGAACTTGCCGCCTGGCTATGGCGAGTGGACGCCCTCGAGCCGCTTCCAACGGATATCCCTGAGCCCTACGCCCTGGAGATCTCAGGCGACTGGCGTGGTGCGGCGGGCGCCTGGAAGGTGCTCGGATGTCCTTATGAACGGGCGCTCGTGCTCGGATGGTACGGAGGCGAACCCGAACAGCGTGAAGCTCTCGCGCTATTCGGTCAATTGGGTGCGGCGCCGGCGGCGCAACTGCTGCGCAAGAGAATGCGTGAACAAGGCGTGCGCAGCGTGCCCCGCGGCTTACGCTCCTCGACGCGGGGTAATCCGCTCGGCCTCACACGACGCGAGGCCGAGATTCTTGCGCTGTTGTCCGAAGGCTTGCGCAACGCGGCGATAGCCAGACGCCTGTATGTTTCGACGAAGACTGTCGACCACCATGTCTCGGCGATCCTGACGAAACTCGGGGTGCCATCGCGCGCCGAGGCGGTCGCGATGGCGCGCGACCCGTCGTTTGCGAGGTAATGTAAGCGTCGGGCAGGATTTTAGCTCACGGGCCCTGGTGTTTGGTGCCTTGGCGCTGGGCGAGCCCGCCTGGCTCGATGCAGCTCGGGGCATCGCAGTGCTTCGCCGCTGGTGAGCGGCCGAGGATTGGTTGCGTATCGTAACCAAATACGTTACATCTGATCTCGCATGGATAAGAGCTTCAAGCACATTGGACCGGAGCCTCCCAATGTGAAACCCCTGCGGCAAGCAGCCTGAGAAGGGGGCATAGGGTGACCAATCATGGTTATCGCTGGGTGATCGTTGCCGCGGGAGCTCTTTTGGGATGTGTTGCGGTCGGCGCGATGTTCGCGTTGCCCGTATTTCTGGTACCCATGGCTGCGGCGACAGGTTGGTCGCGCACAGGCATATCGCTCGCAATGACGATCGGTTTCTTGGCCATGGCCTTCGGCAGCATCTTTTGGGGAACGTTTACGGATCGCTTTGGACCACGAATTGTGGTGCTCACCGGCTCCAGCCTCCTGGCCGTGAGCCTTGCACTCGCCAGCTTCAGCCGGTCACTGATCGAGTTCCAACTCGTGTTTGGCCTTCTCATCGGCGTCGCGACGTCGGCGATCTTTGCTCCCATGATGGCAACGGTTACGGGGTGGTTCGATACACAAAGAAGTTTGGCCGTATCACTGGTCTCGGCCGGAATGGGAATGGCTCCAATGACGATGTCGCCTATCGCCGGTTGGCTTGTCTCCCATCATGACTGGCGCACGGCGCTTCTGATCATCGCAGCAATCGCCGCCGTCATCATGATTCCAACCTCGTTCTGTGTGCGGCGCGCGCCTGCGTTGACAGCAGAAGGCAGCTCAAGTGCCGTACGTACGCAGGCCAGCCCAGAAATGTCGCGTGGCGAGGCCGTCAGATCCCCTCAGTTCATCATCTTGCTGCTCACGAACTTCAGCTGCTGCGCAACTCATTCAGGACCGATCTTCCACACGGTCAGTTATGCGATCACTTGTGGGATCGCGCCGATGACCGCAGTTACAATCTACAGTGTCGAAGGCCTGGCGGGACTGGGGGGCCGCGTTGGATTCGGCATTTTGGGTGACCGTCTTGGGGCCAAGAGAGTTCTTGTTGCCGGATTGCTCATTCAGGCGTTCGGCGCATTGGGTTACTACTTTACTCACAGCCTTTCGGAGTTCTACGCCATAGCGGCGTTGTTCGGCTTCACTTACGCCGGAGTAATGCCACTCTATGCCGTGCTCGCGCGCGAGAATTTTCCGCTGCGCATGATGGGAACAATCATAGGC
>JBEKVP010000422.1:0-3031 GCA_049513935.1 Steroidobacteraceae bacterium | reverse complement strand
GCGCCGCCCGCGACCGCGCCTCCGACCGCGCCGGCGCTTGGGCCGCCGCTTGCGCCGACGAGACCGCCGGAGGCCTCGCCGGTATCATCCGCGGGGGCCGAATGCCCGGCGGCGGGGGCTTCGGATACGAGTTTCAAAGTGGTCTGCGGCACCGGCGCATCCGCCGCGCCATCGGAATGGGCAATGCCCCGCACCCACAGAAAATACCCCACGTTGGCGAGGGCGAGACAGATCACGATACTTTTCAAGATGGTCACGCCTCGCCCTCACCCAAGCGCAAACTCACTTCCCCGGACACGAATCGGTGCAGCCGGTCGCCGCCTTCGAGAAGCAGCGCCCCGTCGCCATCGACGCCGCGCGCGATACCCGCGGTCCCGCCATCTGCCCCGAGCACTCGCGCCGCGCGCCCGCCGAGCGCATCGAGTGCCAGCCACTCGGCGCGGAACGGCGCGAATCCTTCGGCCTCGAACCCGCCAAGCATACTCAAAAGCTCCTCCAAGAGCGCCGCCACGAGTCCGTTGCGGGACACGGGCGCCGGGCAGGCGTCCGACAATGCTGCCACGCGCACGCCCCCGGCCTCGATCGAGCGGCGCGCCTCGGGGGACAATTGAAGATTGAGGCCGATTCCGATGACGACCTGGGCGGGTCCGCCCGCCTCGGTCTTGAGCTCGACCAATACGCCCCCGATCTTGCGGTCCGCGAGCCACACATCGTTCGGCCATTTGAGGCGCACCCCTCGGGCGCCCATGCGATCGAGCGCGCGCGCGATCGCCACTCCAACGGCGAGGCTCAACGCGGGTTTGGCGCGCCCGCCCTCCGGAAAAGACCACCCGAGAGACATCGCGATGCTGCCGCCGAAAGGCGACACCCAGAGACGTCCGCGGCGGCCGCGCCCCGCGGACTGGATCTCGCACAGACACACATCGGCGAGCTTCGCGGGCGGCGGCGGGGCTGCGAGCAAGCGGCTGTTGGTCGAATCGACCTCGAACAGCACCTCCAGGCGGCGGATGCTCGCCCTGTGCTCCCGGCCGAGCGCCTCAGCGATACGCGCAGCGTCCAAGAGCTCGACGGGCGCCGGCAACCGATAGCCGCGCCGCGGCAGCGCACCGATCTCGACCCCCAGCGCCCTGAGCCGCTGCACCGCCCGCTTGAGCTGATCGCGGCTTGCGCCCAGCTCTCGGACGAGTGCCGGACCGGAATGCACTTCGCCGTCGGCGAGCCGCGCGATGAGCGCGGCGTACCCTATGCGGTCCGGGATCGGAACAGCCATAGCCTGCGTACACGGTTCTCTTTGCCCGCGTACATGCGCGCAATGTTCGCGCGATGGGTGAACACGACGAAGAGCTCGGTCGCGAGGCAAAAAATCAGCAGCGGGACGTCCTTCGGCTCGAACCAGAAAACGACCGCGACCAGCGCCGCGCCCGCGAGCATGCTGGCGAGTCCCACGTACCCGGTAAGCACGAGGACGATCGACCAGATGCCGATGAGCGGCAGCAGCAGGTGCGGATCGAGACCGCCGATCACCCCGACCATGGTCGCCACCCCCTTGCCGCCGCGGAATGCGAACCACACCGGATAGACATGCCCCACGATCACGGCAAAACCGCAGGCGAGCGTCAGCCATTCGCGCGACAGCCCGGGGTCGATCGGGATGCCGGGCAGCACCGCGCGCGGCAGATACGCGACCGCGAGGACGCCCTTGCCGACGTCGATGACGAACACCGATAGCGCAAAGAGCTTGCCTTGCGTGCGCAGCGCGTTGGTGGCTCCCGCGTTGCCGCTGCCGAGGCTGCGAATGTCGACGCCGCGCAGCCGCCCGAGAATGAGACTGCCGAGCAGCGCCCCGAGCAAGTAGGCCATGAGAGTTTTGACGCCGAGTTCCAGCATGCCCCGATTATCGCACCGCGCGCTGCGCCGGTCGTTTCATTGCGGCTATCGGCGCGGAGGCAGGTGAATCTCGGCGAGCATGCACCGAACGCTGCCGCCGCCGAATCGCTCGATGACGGGGATGTCCACTGCGACAACTTCGCCGTGCTTTTCAAGCATTCGGCGCTGCGCGGCGTCGAGGCTGCGCCAGGCTGCCGCGGACAGCGCAATCACGTTCGAGCCTCCGGGCGCGAGCTCCAGGAGGTTGCCCGCGAACTCATGCATCTGGGCGGTCGAGATCTCGACGATCTCGCGCCCCGCCGCGCGCAGGCGCGAATAAACCGCGTCGCGGTGCCTCTGCTCGGTGATCGCGGGGCCGCATACCACCGCGAAGTGCGCGCCCAGCGCCATCATCACGTTGGTGTGATACACCGCCCTGCCCGCGCCGTCCACCGCCTCGAACGTCACGAGCTCGTAATCGAGTTGCTGCGCGAACTCGCCCAGCACGTCGAGGTCGGTGCGCGGCGAGAGGTTCGCATACGCGATCCGCTGCATGCGATCCAGCACCAGGCTGCCGGTGCCCTCGAGATATTTGCCCTCATCCTCGCGGTGGCTCAAATCCACGGTGCGCAAGGTGCGGAACGCGCCGGCATCGATGACCCGGCGCACCACGTCCTCGCGGCGCTCGGCGCGCCGATTGGGCGCGAGCATCGGATACAGCACCACCGTGCCGTCGACGTGAAAACTCACCCAGTTGTTCGGAAAGAGCGCGTCGGGCTTCACCGGCTCGGGTGTGTCCTCCGCCACGATGACCCGCACCCCCGCACGTCCGAGCCGCTCGGCCAGCGCGTCGAACTCGCGCAACGCCCTATCCTGCACATCGGCAGACGCCGCTTCAAGGCCTTTGCGAACCCCATCATTCTCGGACGGGGTCGCTTCGACCCCGTTGAATCCGGCGCGAAGCGCCTGAAAAGAATTGCTCGCGGCGGTTTGCGGATTGAAGCCGAAACGCGCCGGCCGAACCATGAGCACCGCCGCGGCGCTTTGGGGCTCCTTGAGGGACGCGGACAGCATGATAGTAAACTATAGCAGGCCGATGCCCGGTCGACGCCCGTTGACAGGGAACTTGAGTTTCATCAAGGTCGGCCTTCCAAACTTCTCGGGG
>JBEKVP010000421.1:0-3032 GCA_049513935.1 Steroidobacteraceae bacterium | reverse complement strand
CCACGCGCCACGTGGGTGCGCTGCTCGTGATGAGCCAGGGCCGGCTGATCGGCATCATTTCGGAGCGCGACTACGCCCGCAAAGTGATATTGAAGAAGCGCTCCTCGCACGACACGCCGGTCGGCGACATCATGACCTCGCCCGCCGTCACCGTGACCCCTTCGGACACCGTCCACCACTGTATGCAGCTCATGACCGAGCGCCGTTTTCGGCACCTGCCGGTGATGGAGTCCGACCGCGTGGTCGGCATGCTTTCGATCGGCGACCTGGTCAAAGCCGTGATCGAGGAACAAAGCGCGCAGATCGAGCAGCTCGAGCGCTATATCGCCGGTTGAACCCTTCGAGCCTCGCTGCGGAGCGGCGTTCGAGGACGTTCTGGACGCCGCCGGCGGCCCCGCTTAGACGAGGTTGACGACACCGGCCGCCCCGGTATCATGCGGTGATACTTGAGGCGCACCTCGAGACGTTCGCCCGAGCGCGGCAACGATCCAACCGAAGCGCCTAGAACCGATTTTTAAGTGATGGTTTTGCCGCAAACTCTGCGTAGTTGACGCAGGGCGCGGCTATTCGTGGGCGCGTGTTATGGCGGATGAGCACATTCAGGGCGGCGAGACGGCGCGGTGCGGCGCGGCGGCGAAAGCGCCGGGCGCCGCCGCGCCAGGCGCCGACTGGCCGGGCGCCGACGCGCGCGGCCGCGATTTCGGTCTGTACCGCCCGGGCTACGAGAAGGACTCGTGCGGCTTCGGCCTGATCGCGAGCCTCGACGATGAGCCGAGCCACTGGGTCGTCCAGACCGCCATCAGCTCCTTGAACCGGCTGACACATCGCGGCGCGATCGCGACCGACGGCAAGACCGGCGACGGCTGCGGCCTGCTCATCAAGTCGCCGAAGAACTTTCTGCGTGCCGTGGCCGCCGAGGCGAAATTGAGGCTCGGGCCCCAGTTCGCCGCCGGTCTCGTGTTCCTGAGCCGCGATGATGCCAAGGCGCAGGAGGCGCGGCGGGTGCTCGCGGCTGAGATCGAGCGCGAGAAGATGAGCGTGGCGGGCTTCCGGGTGATGAACGTCGACCCGGCAGCGTGCGGCGAGGAAGCGCTCCGATCCCTGCCGCGCATGGAGCAGGTGTTCGTCAACGCGAGCGCCGACCTGGACGAGAGCACGTTCAATCGGCGGCTGTACATGGCCCGCCGGCGAGCCGAGAAGCTGCTCGAGCCGGCCGACCCCGCGTTCTACGTCCCTTCGCTCTCGGCGAGCACCCTCGTCTACAAGGCCATGGTGATGCCGCAGCACCTCGCGGAGTTCTATCCCGATCTCAAGGATCCGCGCATGGAAGCGTCGGTGGCCGTGTTTCACCAGCGCTTCTCCACGAACACGCTGCCGCAGTGGCGCTTGGCCCATCCGTACCGGTATCTCGCGCACAACGGCGAGATCAACACGGTGCAGGGCAACCGCTCCTGGGCGGTCGCCCGCGGCCCGTTGTTCCGCTCCCCACTCCTGCCGGATCTCGGCGATGTGCTGCCGGTGGTATCGCTCAGCGGATCGGATTCCCAGTCGCTCGACAACATGCTCGAGCTGCTCTTGATGGGCGGCCTCGATCCGATGCATGCGATGCGCATGCTGATTCCGCCCGCCTGGCAGTCGGTCGACATGATCGATCCCGACCTCAAGGCGTTCTACGAGTACTACGCGCCGCACATGGAGGCATGGGACGGGCCCGCGGGCATCGTGCTCACCGACGGGCGCTACGCGATCTGCGCGCTCGACCGCAACGGCCTGCGTCCGGCGCGCTGGGTGATCACCAAGAACCGGCACATCACCATCGCATCGGAAGCGGGCGTGTGGGATTACCTGCCGGAGAACGTGGTTCGCAAGGGCAAGCTCGGCCCGGGCGAGATTCTGGCGCTCGACCTGTCGACGTCCGAGCTCATGGACACGAAGCAGGTGGACGATCTCTTGAAGAACCGCCACCCCTACAAAGCGTGGCTCAAGAAGGGCGTGCGCTACCTGCAGACCGATCTCATCGATCCGCGCCTCGCGGCCGAACCTTTTGACCGCGATACGCTCGCGCTCTTCCAGAAGATGTACAACGTCTCGGCCGAGGAGCGCGACGAGATCATCCGCGTCCTCGCCGAGGACGAGAGCGAGGCGGTCGGCTCGATGGGCGACGACACGCCGATGCCGGTGCTCTCGACCCAGGTGCGGTCGCTGTACGATTTTTTCCGCCAGCAGTTCGCGCAGGTCACGAATCCGCCCATCGATTCCCTGCGCGAGAGCATCGTGATGTCGCTGCAGACTCAGATCGGTCCGGAGTGCAACATCTTTGCGCCGGCCGCTCAGCACGCCGAGCAGATCGTCCTCTCCTCTCCCGTTCTTTCGCAACGCAAGCTCCGCCAGATCATGGGACTCGACGATTTCGGCGTACCGCACGCCTTCATCGACTTGCAATCCGACGAGCTTGTGGACTTAAAGACCGCGATTCAGAGGGTGTGCGATGAGGCCGAGGCGGCGGTGCGCGCGGGCAAGCTGGTGCTGCTGCTGTCGGACCGTTATCTCGTCAAGGGCAAGATCCCGATTCATGCGCTGCTCGCGACCGGCGCGGTGCACCACCGGCTGATCAAGACCGGCCTGCGCTGCAAGTGCAACATCCTGGTCGAGACCGGAACCGCGCGCGATGCGCACCACTTCGCGTGCCTCTTGGGCTACGGCGCCACGGCGGTGTATCCGTATCTCGCGTATCAAACCCTCTTCGATCTGATGCGCAAGGGCGCGCTCACCGATGCCGACAGCCGCCGGGAGCTCGGCCGCAGCTACCGCCGCGGGATCCGCAAGGGGCTGTTCAAGATCATGTCCAAGATGGGCATTTCGACCATCGCGAGCTACCGCAGCGCCCAGTTGTTCGAGATCGTGGGGCTCGCCTCCGAAGTCGTTTCGCTCTGCTTCGAGGGTTCGGAGAGCCGCATCGCGGGCGCGGACTTCGCCGACCTCATGGCGGACGCCGAATACCTCGCGCGGCGCGCGTGGGATCCTTCGGTGAG
>JBEKVP010000420.1:0-3039 GCA_049513935.1 Steroidobacteraceae bacterium | reverse complement strand
GCCGCCGCTATGCCCTGCTGGAAACGACGCGCTGAGCGGTTCGAGTATTGCGCTCAGGCGCGCGCGATCGTCTCGCGGAACACCTCGACATAGCGTTCGATCTGCCGGCTCCACGAGAAGTCCTCGAGCATCGCGTTTCGCATCAGCCGGCGCCAGCTCCGCGGATCCGCGAACCAATCGAGTGTGGTGCGCAGCGCCCATTCCACTGCCGGCGAGTCATAGTCGTTGAACACGCAGCCCGTCCCCTCGCCCGTCGCGGGGTCATAGTGCCGCACCGAGTCGGCGAGTCCGCCCGTTCGACGCACGATCGGGATGGTCCCGTACCGAAGACTGTACATCTGGTTCAGTCCGCAGGGCTCGTATTGGGACGGCATGAGAAAGATGTCGCCGCCCGCCTCGATCAAATGAGCCCTCGACTCGTCGTGCCCCGAGGAGAACGCCGCCTGGCGCGGGAAGCGGCGCGTCAGGGATTCGAAGAACGAGGCATAGCGCTCATCGCCGCTCCCGAGCACCACGAGCGCGAAGGCACGCTCGCTCAGAAGCCTGGGCAGCGGCTCCAACAGGAGATCGATCCCCTTTTGCGAGGCGAGGCGCGTCACCATGCCGACGAGCGGCTTCTGCTCGTCGGGGTCAAGGCCGCTCGCGCCGAGCAGCTCAAGCTTATTGGCGCGCTTGCCGAGCAAATCCTCCGGCGAGAAGTGCGCGCGGAGATGCGGATCGTGCCGCGGGTCCCATACTCTGTAGTCGACTCCGTTCAATATCCCGATCACCGGGTCCTTGCGCGCGCGCAGCGTCGACTCCATGCCCATCCCCAACGAGGTCTCGCTGATCTCGCGCGCATAGGTGGGACTCACGGTGGTGACGGTGTCGGCGAATTTTATCCCGGTTTTCAAAGAGTTGATGACGCCGAATTGCAGGTCGGCCGCGTCGAGCTGCGCCTCCGCGGCCTGAAGGCCCAAATCGGCGATGAAGGCGCGCGGAATCACGCCCTGGTAACCGATGTTGTGGACGGTCATCACCGACTTCGAGCGCGCAAAGAGCGGCACCGGCGCGTACAGAGTCTTCAGGAACAACGGCAAGAATCCGGTGTGCCAGTCATGACAATGAAATATGTCCGCCGCAAAACCGAGCCTCAGGCAGCTCTCGATGACCGCGCGCGTGAACAGCAGGAACCGTCGATGCTCGTCGGGGTCGCGCGTATAGACCGAGGGGCGGTCGAACAGCTCGGGACAATCGATGAGGTACATCGCGATGGCCGTGCCCGGCACGTTCGCGGTCCGGACCGAGAAGACATACGCGCGATTGCCGATCGTCACCCCGATGTTCTGCAGACCGAGCACGGATTGCGTGCCCGCCTGAGCGCGCCGGACCGCGGCGTACAACGGCATGAAGGCGCGGATCTCGTGGCCCGCGCCGGCCAGCTCTCGCACCAGCGCTCCGACCACGTCCGCAAGACCGCCGGTCTTTGCAAAGGGCATGATCTCGGAGCTCAGGATGCAGATCTTCAGCGGAGCCATTTTCACGAGTTTAACAAAGGCGAGATCGAACATCGGCGGCGAGCGCGAAAAAGCTGGTGCGCGGAGCCCCTCGTATGGCACGCTCCTAACCCGCATTTCAGTCCGCTCGGATCGCCTCGCGGGCTCAAGGAAAGATATGCGACACGCTGCTCGGACCAATACCGGACGCTATGTCAGCCGACTGACCAGCGGCACCTTGGCAGTCGTCATGGCGGGAGGGCGTGGCGAACGCCTCAAGGCGCTGACCCTGCATCGCTGCAAACCGGCGACGCCGTTCGGCGGCAAGTTCCGCATCATCGATTTCGTTCTTTCCAATTGCGTGAATTCCGGCATCCGGCAAATCGCCGTGCTCACCCAGTACAAGGCGCAGCCGCTGATTCAGCACATTCAGCGCGGCTGGAGTTACTTGCGCGGCGAGTTGGGGGAATTCGTTGAGCTGATCCCCGCTCAGCAACAGATCGGCGAGCATTGGTATCGGGGAACGGCGGACTCGGTGTATCAGAATCTCGAGTTCATCCGCTCGCACAACCCGACGCACGTGCTGATTCTCGCCGGAGATCACATCTACAAGATGGATTACGGCCCGATGATCGCCTACCACGAGCAGTGCGAGGCGGACATCACGGTGGGCGTGGTCGACGTGCCGTTGGACCGCGCGAACGAATTCGGCATCATGACGACCGACGAGACCAATCGCGTGGTCAAGTTTGCCGAGAAGCCCGCGAAGCCCGATCCCATCATCGGTCTCGATCATCTGGCGCGCGCCTCCATGGGCATTTATGTGATCGCGCTGGACCGGCTGCAGAAGCTGCTGCACGAGGACGCATCGGATCCGAAGAGCAATCACGATTTCGGCCGGAACATCATTCCGCCGGCGATCGCCCGCATGCGCGTCTTCGCCTATCCGTTTCATGACGTCGAGACGCGGGCCCAGAATTACTGGCGCGACGTGGGCAACATCGATGCGCTCTACGAGGCGAACATGGAGCTCGTCTCCCTGGATCCGGAGCTCAACATCTACGACCATCAGTGGCCGATCTGGACCTACCAGGCTCAGCACCCGCCCGCAAAATTCGTGCTCGACGAGGAAGGCCGGCGCGGCATGGCGGTCAATTCCATGGTCGCCGGCGGCTGCATCATTTCAGGCGCTTACGTGAAGCAGTCGCTGCTCTCGAGCGATGTGCGCATCGAGGATCAGAGCGAGATCGACAGCTCGGTCCTGTTGCCCGGCGTGACCGTCGGCCGGCGCTGCAAGATCAAGCGCTGCATCCTCGATGAGGACTGCGTGATCCCGGACGGATTGCGCATCGGTCACGATCCGGCCGCCGACAAGGAACGATTCTACGTCACCCGGCGCGGCGTGGTGCTCGTGACGCCGGACATGCTGCGCGCGCTAAATTCGTCCTGAGGGATGCGGCCCCGGCTCGGCGCCCGCGAGATCCGGCTCGGTGCCCGCGAGGCCCGGCTCGGTGCCCGCGAGATCCGGCGACACCTCTCGAGACGCGGCGCGCAGCTCGAGCGT
>JBEKVP010000419.1:0-3039 GCA_049513935.1 Steroidobacteraceae bacterium | reverse complement strand
CACGGTGACCGCAGCGCCGTCGCGCACGCGGCGGATGACAAGATCGCGAATGCGCGGAGAGAAGCCGCCCGCCGGCGAATCGCCTTCGACGGAAGCCACCTGCGAGCCGTCCGGGGAAAGCTCGACCTCGAGATATCGATGCACTGATCGCTCACCGGAGGTCGCCGGTGGGGCGCTCGATGGGTCCGCGCTCACCGGCGCACTTGCGCACAGGAGCACCGACGCGATCCAGAACGGCGCGAGCGGGTGGAGCAGCACTGAGTCCGGCATCGGGTCCTCCCTGGTAGGCGGGCGCTCAGAATACAAGACAAGCGCGGCGGCCGCGAGATGGAGCGAAATCGCGCAGACTTCGCGCGCCCCGTATACTGACGGCCGGAGCTGGATGCGAGCATGAGCACGAGAGCCGAAGCGTTCGAGCGATGGATCCGCACATCGTTCGTTGAACTGAACACGGAATTGGAGAATCTCTACTTCGCGCAGGCCGATCGCGCGGCGGTGATCGGCGTCGGCGATGCTCTCAAGGCGACCCTGCGCGATCAGGGCCGCGTCCATGTCGAGGCGCTTCTCGCGGAGGGCAATACCGGGGACGGATTCGACAGCGCCTTCGGCGTGCTCGGCAGCGTGGGGATGTATCTCGCCGCCTTGCGCCGGCATGAGCTCAGCAATCCGGCGCGCGAGGAGCGCTCGCCGTTTCTCGAAGCCTCCTCCCTGGCGTTGCATCTGGGCGCTTCGCTCGGCATGGCACCGAGATTCTCGACCGCACATTTGGCGACACACAACCGGGCGCAGGCCGGTGTGCGCAAGAGCTTCACGTCGCTCCCCGACGAATTCCTGTTCATCGACGAGAATACGCGCGGGATCTTGTCCCTGCAAAGAGCGGCGGACGCCCTCGCCCGAATCGTGTGGCTGGGCGTCTCGAGCCCGGTCGCGGACATCATGTTCGAGGAGGCGAAGCTCGCGCTCCGCGACGTGATCCGCTTCAATCGCCGGCTGATGGACGAGCTCGACGTCGACCGATTCTTCTACTGCGTGAGGCCGTATTACAAGCCTTACCGCGTCGGACGCCAGGAGTATCGCGGCGCCAACGCGGGCGACTTTTCCGGCATCAACGAGATCGACCTGCTCCTGGGCCTTTGCCGGGCGAACGATCCTTACTACGCCCAGCTGCTGGTCGACAAGATGCTGTTCATGATTCCCGCCGATCAGGTGCGATTGCGCGAGTGCATGACCAGGACAAGTTTGCTGGACGAGCTCTTGGGTCTCATCGGCGAGCACGCCGACGCGGATTGGTTCCAGCGCAATGCGGCGGCCTACCTCGAGGTTTGCGACTTGTTCGGGCAATCCGCGGCCCAACACCATGATGAGCTGGTCAAGCGCTTCATCGCGGCGCCTGCCGCCGCGCTCGAAGCGCGGGATCTCGAAGGAATCACCGCGAGCGGACCGCCCCTGCCCGTGCTGTTGCGCTCGCTCGAGGTACTGAGGGACCTGCGCCTCGCGACGGATCGCGCCGACATCGCGAGCCGCCATGCCGACCTTGAGCGGCTCCGCGCCGTCGTGCGCGTCGGCCAGGAGCCTGTCTGAGTAATCCGCGTGAGCCGCAGACACGCTCCTAGGAACCCGCGGCTCGCTCCCAGATCTTTCGGCGCACGGTCTCCCGTCCTTTGGGGCCGGTGTGTGTCGTGAAGATCAGCCGTCCATTGTCCAGCGCGATCTGCTGCGCGTAGCTCTGTCCGGCCTCGGCGGGAAGCAGCGCCGAGGCGACGTGGTGCGTGACCACCGCGTGCGCCTCGTCAAAATCCCAAGTGCCGAAATAGGCATAGTACGTGTCGAAAGCCGCCGCCTTCAGAGCGCTGTCCTGCGTGCTGCCCGTTGTGGGCAAGCGCGACAGCGGTACTTTCCACGCCTGGCGATGCGGTCCGACGATGTGCACGCTCATCCATCCGGAAGAATCGTAGATGAGAAGTCCGGTCGAGCCGGGTTGATAGAAAGGATCGACGCTCGAGTTGTCCGGCCCGCGGTAGTCCATGCTCACCAAGCGCCAGGCGCCGATGAGCTGCTCTCTTTTGACAGGTCCTCCGTCTTTGACAGGTCCTCCGTCGGCGGCCTGGACCCACGACGCCGAACACAGAACGACGAGTACGCTGAGCGCTTGCGCGCAGCTTGAAAGCCGCATCGAGGACCTCCCTCGCCGCCCGGCGCGGCGGCGTGATCTCGACAGCTTAAGCGCGGGCTCGCCGGCGCGCGAGCAGTTCCTTGATACGCTGATCGACCTCCGCGAGAACGTACGGCTTCGGAATGAACGGGATCCCGATCTGCGCCCGCGGCGCCGCCGCTCCGTCCCCGGAAGTGAGCAGCATGGGAACGCTCGGATGGTTGTCGCCGAGCCAGCGGGCGAAGGCATACCCGGTGCCGGTGAGCTCACCCGACAGGTTGATGTCGGAGAACACCAGATCGACGTGCGCGCCGCTCGAGAATACGACCATCGCCTCGCCCGCCGAGCCCGCCTCGACCACACGGTAGCCCGAATCGCGCAAGTACTCCGCCGCCGGCCACCGAATCAAGAAGTCGTCTTCAACGATGAGCACGACCGTCCGCCGGTCCTCCGCTTCGCCTTTCGGTGCCTCGAGTGGCCCCATTCCACCTCTCCCTCAAGACTTGCTCGCTGCGCGGCGGCGCTCCAATAAGATCCTGATGCGCACTTCAACATCCTTGGGGTCATACGGCTTTTTGATCGGCCCGTCCTGGCACAACTCGTACGATTCATGCGCCGCGCCGGCGATTCCGGTCGTCAAGATAACATCGATATCCGGATGTGTCTGTCGGATGCGCGATGCCAAAGAGAACCCGTCGACGTCGCCCGCCAGCTTGACGTCGGCCAGCACGACGTCGAGGTGATGGCCCGAATCGAGCACGGTCCAGACGTCTTTTGCGGCCATCGCCTCGATAACCTTGTAGCCACAATCGCGCAGATACTCCGCGACCACCATGCGAACCAGCACGTCGGGCTCCACGACCATTATTGTCTTGAGTTTTTTGGGG
>JBEKVP010000418.1:0-3066 GCA_049513935.1 Steroidobacteraceae bacterium | reverse complement strand
TGAAAGAAGCTTCTCTTCGCGCTCGGTGAGGGGTTCGACGAGTGGCCTTTGCTGTGCGAGCAGAGGCAGTTTGTCGGCGAGAAAAAGCGCGATGCGTCCGTCGCGCTCGCCCATCGGCTCGACGCCTACCCAGGCGACTTCACCCGCCGCGATCAGTGTATCGAGGCCCGCGGGTGCATATTCGGCGAGACGCGCGGGCAGGATGGCACTCTCGAGAAGCGAGGCCGGAAGCGGCGCGCCTTGCAGCGTTTCGACGGCGTCGAGCAGGCCATCGAGATTGCCGTGGCCGGTGCGGCGCGGCGTCACCAAGCCCTGCCAGTGGGTGAGGAAACGGGCCAGCGTGTGCTGCTCCACCGGCTCGACTTCGCGGCGCAGCTTGGCGAGCGACTTGCGGCGGATGAGGCGCAGCATCTCGGCGTCGCACCACTCGCGATGAAGACCGCCGGGCAGGAATCCGCCTTCCAACACGCGGCCTTCGGCGGCTAGCTGGCGCAGAGCAATCTCGATGACCGAGGCATCCAGCGCGAAACGCTCGGCCACGGCACGAAGCGTGAACGGGCCATGAGTGCGCGCATACCGCCGCACCAATTCCACTACCGGCTGCGCAACAGGCTCAAGCAGTGCGGCAGCAAGGCCGGGCGGCAGCGGAATGCCGAGTCCATCGCGATAACGGGCTGCATCTTCAGCGGCGATGAGGCGCTTCTCGCCGGCGATGCGAAGTTCGAGGAGTCGCCGCGAACGCACCAAACGGTCTATTGATTCGAGCACAGACGCATCAACGACGCGGCGGGCCAGTTCTCCGCGCGACAAATCTCCCAGCCGCAGGCACAGATCGTGGATGCCGTCGGCAGAACGCGCGCGATGCGTCTCGGTCAGGCACTGCGCCATCTCTTCCACTTCGGCGATGGCGTCGGCGTCGAGAAGCTCGCGCAGATCGGCTTCTCCGAGCAACTCGCGCAGCTGATCCTGATCGATGGTGAGGGCCTGGGCGCGACGCTCGGCAAGCGGCGCATCGCCGTCATAAAGAAAATTCGCTACGTAGCTGAACAGCAGCGAAGATGCGAAGGGCGACGGTTTGCGCGTCTCGACAACATGCACGCGTAACTGGCGCTGCTCTATCGCGCGTAATGTCTCAATCAACGCGGGCATATCGAAAACATCGCGCAGGCATTCGCGATAGGCCTCAAGCAGCAAAGGGAATTTGGGGTAGCGCGCTGCCACGCTCAACAGATCATAGGAGCGTTTGCGCAGCTGCCACAGCGGCGAACGGGCATCGGCGCGACGGCGGGGCAGCAGGAGCGCGCGTCCCGCGGCTTCGCGAAAACGGCCCGCAAATAAAGCTGTCGTGCCGAGCTGGCGAAGCACGAGGGCCATGGCTTCGGCGGACTCTACGAGGAACCAGTCGGGATCGGGCGGCTCATCGGTGTCAGGGAAACGCAGCACAAACCCATCGTCGCCCCACAACGTTTCGACTTCAGGGCCGCCGGCGGCGCGAATGCGCGCGCTCACCGCCATGGCCCAGGGAATATGAATGCGGCTGCCGAAGGGGGTGAGCACGCACACGCGCCAGTCGCCCAGCTCGTCGCGGCAGCGCTCGATGACTATGGTGCGATCGTCGGGTACGGAGCCGGTGGCCTCTTCCTGATCGGCGAGAAAGCGTAACAGATTTTCTGCTGCGCCGGGATCGAGGTCGTGTTCGGCGACGAGGCGTGTAAGTGCGGCGGGCTTGGGCAAAGCGCGCAGTTCGCGGACCAATGCGCCGATGCGGTGGCCGAACTCGAGCGGGCGGCCGGGGCCATCGCCTTTCCAGAAAGGCATCTTGCCGGGCTCGCCGGGCGCGGGCGTGACCAGGACGCGGTCGTGCGTGATCTCCACAATGCGCCAGGTGGAGGCCCCAAGAATAAACGTCTCGCCGGGATGGCTCTCGAAGACCATCTCCTCATCAAGCTCGCCGACTCTCACGGCCTTGCCTTCGCTGTAGGCGAGAAAGACGCCGTACAAACCGCGGTCTGGAATGGTGCCGGCGTTCAGAATGGCCAGACGCATGGCGCCATCGCGGGCCGTCACCACATTGCGCACCCGGTCCCACGTTAGGCGCGGGCGCAACTCGGCGAACTCGTCGGAGGGGTAGCGGCCGCTGAGCAGATCGAGCACGCCCTCAAAAGCGGCGCGGCTCAGGGCACCGAAGGGTGCGGCCCGGCGCACGATCTCGAACAGGGCGTCGACGCTGACTTCGGGCTTGGGGTAGTCAGGATGTTCAAACGACATTTCTGCGGCTGACTCGTCTTCGTGCTCTCCCACCCTTTCGTCTGGACTGCGACGAAAGGATGGGGCACCCATTGTTTCTGCGGCTCCAAAGAGTAGGGAAAGGTTTTTTCCGGTGCGATGGCTCTTGAGCACTCTCGGCTTCCGTGGTGCGGCTGCTCCGGGAGGATGCGCGACGATGGCTACCAGTTGCTGCGCCAACACATCGAGAGGATTGCGCGGGAAACGCGTGGACTCGATGTGGCCCTCGTGCATGGCGCGCGTGACGGCGGCGCAGGCGACGAGGTCGGCGCGATATTTGGGAAAGAGAATGCCCTCACTGACGGCATCGACATGATGGCCGGCGCGGCCGATGCGCTGCATGCCACTGGCTACGGAGGGCGGCGCTTCAATCTGGATGACGAGGTCGACGGCGCCCATGTCGATGCCGAGCTCAAGCGTGGACGTTGCGCAGAGAGCTCGAATCTGGCCGGCCTTGAGTTGCTCTTCGATGACCGAGCGCTGCGCGGCGGCGAGCGAGCCGTGGTGGGCGCGGGCGATGGCTTCGCCGGCCAACTCATTCAATGCGCCGGCGAGGCGCTCGGCCACCTGGCGGCTGTTCACGAAGAGAATGGTCGAGTTGCGGGCGCGAATGATTTCGAGCAGGCGGGGATGGATTGCGTTCCAGATGGACACGCGCTTGGGGGCCTGCGATGCGGGCCCGCTGGAAATATATTCCTGCTCGCCGAGGCGCGCCATGTCCTCGACTGGCACCTCGATGCGGAGTTTCAATTGCTTGCGGGCGCTGGCGTTGACGATGGT
>JBEKVP010000417.1:0-3077 GCA_049513935.1 Steroidobacteraceae bacterium | reverse complement strand
CCATCCCTTAAGGAGGTGTCCACGATCTCGACCCTGGCCATGTGCGGTCCTCCGGTGTGTTAGGCAACGCGCGCGCGCGTGCGAGAAGTCGCTCGACGTAGCCGGTATCGACGCCCCCGGCCACGAACTCAGGGTCGGCGAGCAGTCGTGCGTGGAAGGCGAGATTGGTGGCGACCCCGGTCACGCGAGTCGCGGCGATCGCCTCTCGCATGGCCGCCAGCGTGCCGGCCCGGTCCGGCGCGTGCACGATGATCTTGGCGAGCAGCGAGTCGTAAAAGGGCGGCACTTGGCAGCCCGCTTCGATGTGCGTATCGACGCGCACGTGAACGCCCGCCGGCCAGGACACTTCACTGACCACGCCTGGGCTTGGAAGGAAATCGCGGGTCGGATCTTCAGCGTTGATGCGGCATTCGAGCGCGCAGCCTTCGGCGCGGATCTCCGACTGGGCGCACCCGATCCCGGCACCCTCGGCGATCGCGATCTGGCGGGCAACGATGTCGATGCCGGTCACCGCCTCGGTGATCGGGTGCTCCACCTGAATTCGGGCGTTCATTTCGAGGAAGTAGAACGTATTGGCCGGAACGTCGACCAGGAACTCGACCGTACCGGCACTGCGGTAGGACAGTCGCCGCGCGATGCGCAGCGCCGAGTCGTGCAATCGCCGGCGCAGGGGCTCGGGCAGCCGCGGTGCCGGCGCCTCTTCGACGAGCTTCTGGTAGCGGCGCTGGACCGAGCAGTCCCGCTCGCCCAGGTGCACGATGCCGCCCGCGCCGTCTCCCAAGACCTGCACTTCGACGTGACGACTGTCGGTGACGTATTGCTCGAGGTACATGCGCGCATCACCAAATGCCGCGCCGGCCTCCGCCGCCGCGAGCTCGATGGCCGAGGGGAGATCGGCGAGCCGGTCGACGCGCTTCATGCCGCGGCCGCCGCCCCCGCCAACCGCCTTGAGGAGCAGCGGCGCGCCGATGGTGCGTGCCAGCGACTGCGCCGCGGCGAGCGACGCCACCGCGCCGCCCGGCGCCACCGGGACCTCTGCGGCCTCGGCTTCCTCACGTGCGCGCAACTTATCCCCGACTGCCTCGATCTGAGCCGCCGTCGGCCCGATGAACACGATGCCGTGCTGCTCACAGAGCCGCGCGAGGCTCGCCCGCTCGGAGAGAAATCCGTAGCCCGGATGGATCGCATCAGCCCCGGTACCCAGCGCGGCCTGAACGATCGTCTCGGCGCGCAGATAGCTGTCCGCGGGACGCGGCGGTCCGATACAGACGGCGCGGTCGGCGTGCCGAGCGGGCAGCGAGGCGCGATCGGCTTCGGACACGGCGAGCACGGACTCGATGCCGAGTTCTCGGCAGGTACGGATGATGCGTTGCGCGATCTCGCCGCGATTGGCGATCAGTATGCGGCGGATGGCCATGGCTATTCGATCCGCGTCACTCGCAGCAGCGCTTCTCCGTACTCGACCAGCGCGCCGTCACGGGCAAGTATCTGTGCGACCCGGCCGCGCGCACCGGCGCGCACCGTGTTCATGAGCTTCATGACCTCGAGGATGCCGATCACCGTGTCGGGTTCGACCTCGGATCCGAGCTCGACAAAGGCTGGTGCGCCGGGCCGCGGCGCGCGGTAGAACGTTCCGAGCAACGGTGCGGTGACGGTGTGCTCTCCAACATCGCTACCGCTCGGCGCGGTGACCGGGCTGGTGGCTTCCTCAGGGAGCGCCGGCGTCGGAGACGCGCCGGCCGCGGCCACGGCGCCGCACTCGGCCGACGCTGCGCGCGGGTTGGCGGGATCGGCGCCGCCACCTCGCCGCAGGCTGAGCTTCATGCCATCCAGTTCGAGGTAGAGCTCGTCGAAATCCGACTCCTCCAGGAGCCTGGTGATTTCGGCGACGTCCTTGGCGGTGAGGCTCACCGGCGGCCCCCGAACACGGACATGACGTGGGCGAGCGGATTCTCGGCGGGACGGGCTACCGGCGCGGCGTCCTTTGCCGACCACACGGTCTCCGGACGACTCTGCAGCAGCAGGATCTCACCGGAGTGTCGGTCAACGGCCCATTCAACGTCCTGAGCCGACCCGTAGTGGCGTTCGATCCTCCGACCGATCAGGCGAAGCGCTTGAAGCTCAGCGTCGCTCATGCTCGCGACGCGCCGCCGCTCCTCTGCAACCTTGACCGCCTCGATACCTCCGGTTGCCGCGGGAACGTGCTCGATGGCCTTGTCCGATATCGTGCGCACGGTAATCTCGCCCGTCACCTTACCGACAACCCAGCGGTCGGGGGTGACCTCACCGCCGACGACAGCGGATCCGAGCCCCCACGCACTCTCGACCGTGATGACCGAGCGGTCACCGGTCATTGGACTGCGCGTGAACATCACGCCCGCGGTGCGCGCGTCGACCATCGACTGGATGACAACCGCCATTGCGACACCCGCCTCGGGAAACCGGCGCGCGCGGCGGTAACTGATCGATTCGACGGAATAGAGGCTCGCCCAGCAGCTGCGCACGCGATCCAGCGCAGCGGCCGCAGTCGTCACCCAGAGAAACGTGTCCTGGAGACCGGCGAAGCTCGCGTCGCTTGCATCCTCCGTGGTCGCCGAAGACCGGACCGCGACGGCGATGCGGGCATCGCCGGCCAAGGCCGCGTGTGCGCCGCTGATATCCGCAGCGACATCGGCCGGCAGAGACGCGGCTTCGATCCGGCGGCGAAGCTCGCGCGAGCATGCCTCGATCTGGGGGAGATCGTCCGCTTGCAGCGCTTCGACCCGTGCCCGCACCGGTGCCGTGCGCTCGAGCTCTTGCAGCAATCGCTCGAAGGCGCTGGTGCGCACGACAAATCCGGGAGGTACAGCGATGCCGGCGCGCTTAAGCTCTCCGAGGCTGCCGCCCTTGCCGCCGGCGTGAGGACGATCGCCGAGTCCGATCTCAGCGAACCAGCTGATGTGGCCGGATGGCTGCGTCATGGACTCAACTCAAAAGCGTAACGATGCCGCGGCCGCCGTCGATGCGAATTCTCTGGCCGTCGCGGATGCGGGTCGTCGCGCTGCCGGTGCCGACCACCGCAGGCAGGCCATACTCGC
>JBEKVP010000416.1:0-3103 GCA_049513935.1 Steroidobacteraceae bacterium | reverse complement strand
TTCATCATCACCATCGTGTTCGGCCTCGGCTACCTCGCGCTTTACCCGGGTCTCGGTACCTTCGCGGGCCTCAAGCACTGGTCGGAAGTGGGTCAATGGCGAGAGGAGGACGCGGCAGCGCGCAAGGCGCTCGAGCAGCGCTTCGCAGCCTATGACGGCAAGAGCCTGCTCGAGCTCGCGCGCGATCCGAACGCCATGGCGACGGGCCGTAATCTGTTCGCGCTCAACTGTGCGGGCTGCCACGGGTCCGATGCGCGCGGCGCCAAGGGCTTTCCCAACCTCACGGACCAGGACTGGCTATGGGGCGGCAGCGAGCAGACCGTGTACCGATCCATCGCGCAGGGCCGCGACGGCCTCATGCCCGCGTGGGGACCGATCCTGGGCCACGACGGCGTCGAGCAGGTGCTCGCCTACGTGCTCACGTTGAGCGGCCGGCAGTCGCCCGATCCGCATGCCGCCGAGCTCGCGAGCGCCGGCAAGACGCGCTTCGAGACCATGTGCGCGGCCTGCCACGGCGCCGACGGCAAGGGAAACACCGTGCTCGGCGCGCCCAATCTGACCGACAACATATGGCTGCACGGCGGCACGGTGAAGGACATTCGCGAGACGATCACCAACGGCCGCACCAATCACATGCCGGCGCATCTCGAGCGGCTGGGGCAGACCAGAGTACGCTTGCTGGCGGCCTATGTCCTCCACCTCTCGCCGCCCGCATCGTCCGGCTCCGCCGCGGCGCCTGCGCTGAGCGGCACCGAGCATGGGCATGACGGAAATTGAGGCGCCGCTGAGCAGGCCTTGGTCGCGCGTGGGCGAGGCCTGGGGCGTCGCGCTTTGGGCATCGTTCATCGCGGCGTGCGCCGAGACGGCCGTGGTGTTCGCCTGCTGCGACCCCTTGACGTTGGGATTCGATGACTATTTCTCCGCCTCGGCCGTTGCGCTGCGGCCCATGATCTACGCGTTCGGCTTCTTCTTCTTCTGGCTGTTCAGCTTCGTCGGAACCGCGCTGACCGCCTGCATGCTCCTGTCGGGCCGGCACGCCGCTTCCCGCGAGCAGAGTGCGGGCCGATGAGCGCGCCGGCCGTCGCGGGCGAGGTGCTTTACGAGGCGCACCGCAAAGTGTATGCCCGCGAGGTCTCGGGCGCTTTCGCCCGCCTGCGCGTCGTGGCGATGGTCGTGCTTCTCGGAATCTTCTACGCCTTGCCGTGGCTGCGGTGGAACGCTCGTCAGGCGGTGCTGTTCGATTTGCCGGCGCGCAAGTTCTTCCTGTTCGGCCTCACGCTCTTTCCTCAGGACTTCTATCTGCTCACCTGGCTCCTGATCATTGCCGCGCTCTCGCTCTTCTTCTTCACGGCGCTCGCGGGGCGGCTGTGGTGCGGCTACGCCTGTCCGCAGACCGTCTGGACCGAGATATTCGTCTGGATGGAGCGTCTCACGGAGGGCAGCCGCTCCCGGCAGATGAAGCTCGACAAGGCCTCCTGGTCGATGCGCAAGGCTGCGCGCAAGATCGCCAAGCAAGCGTTGTGGACCGGCTTCGCCCTCCTCACCGGCATGACCTTCGTCGGCTACTTCTCGCCGATCAACGGCTTGTTCGCCAAGGTCGCGAGCGCCACCTTGAGCTTCTGGGAGGGCTTCTGGATCGTCTTCTACGCTCTTGCGACCTATGGCAACGCGGGCTACCTGCGCGAGCAGGTGTGCAAATACATGTGTCCTTACGCCCGCTTCCAGAGCGCGATGTTCGACCGCCACACCTTGATCATCTCCTACGAAGCCGCGCGCGGCGAGCCGCGCGGTGCGCGCAGCCGCGGCGCCGCCGCGCATCCGGCGGGCCTCGGCGATTGCGTCGATTGCACGTTGTGCGTACAGGCATGCCCGACCGGCATCGACATCCGCAAGGGCCTTCAATACGAATGCATCGCCTGCGCCGCCTGCATCGATGCGTGCGATCCCGTCATGGACAGGATCGGCTCGCCGCGCGGACTGATACGCTATTCGACCCAAGCCGAAATCGATGGCGCGCCGAAGCGCATCCTCCGGCCGCGGGTCTTCGTCTACGGCACGCTGCTCACCACGCTGCTCTCGGGATTCGGCTATGCGGTCACGCACCGCATGCCCTTCGACATCGATGTGCTGCGCGACCGCAACACGCTCTATCGCGAACTCGACGACGGCCGCATCGAGAACGTATTCACGGTGCGTATCATCAACAAGGACCAAAAGGCGCACGAATTCCGGCTGACCGCGGAGAACCTGCCGAACGCGACCGTCGACGGCGACTCGCCGACCATCTCCGTCGCCGCCGAGGACGTGAGGACCGCCGTCGTGCGAGTACGCATCCCTCCCGGGGAACAGCACGGCGGCCGCACCTTCACCATGACCGCACGGCCGCTCGACCGACCTGATCTGGTGGTTGCGAGCCGTGCTCGATTTTTCGCAGAACCTTGACCTGTAGGGGAGCATTGCCATGACGAGCGCAGACAAGCCCTGGTACCGCTATCCGATCATGTGGCTGGTGATCGCGCCGCCGATCGGATCGGTGATCGCCGGAATCATCACCTTTGTGCTGATCCTCAAACACCCGGACCCGCTGGTGGCGACGCCGCACGCCGCCGCGCCCGTCATTCACGGCAGTGCCGCGAACTCGGTCGTACCGCCCGCGGAGTGAAGGCATGGCCGCCTCGCCGACCGACTGCTTCCACTGCGGCGAGGCGCTCGCGGGACGCGCGCCCGTGTGGGTGCGCATCGGCGGCCTCGACCAGGCGGTCTGCTGCCCCGGGTGTCGCGCGGCGGCGCAGCTGATCGCGAATCTCGGGCTCGACGACTTCTACAAGTTCCGCACCGCGCCGCCGGTCACGCCTGCGCCGTCCGCGCAGGACTGGTCGTGCTACGACGTGCTCACCGACACCCTCACTCGCGCCGAGCCGGGAGGGCGTGGTGTGATGCTTGCGCTCGACGGCATGACGTGCGCGGCCTGCAGCTGGCTCATCACGCGCTCCTTGCAGCAGATGGACGGCGTGGCGCAGGCGAGCGTCAACACCGCCACCGGGCGGGCGCACATCGTGTGGGACGAGGCGCGCGTTCGCCTGTCGCAAGTGCTCCGCAGGAT
>JBEKVP010000415.1:0-3121 GCA_049513935.1 Steroidobacteraceae bacterium | reverse complement strand
GGGCCCGCGAGGGGACCGCGCCCGGCCTCATCGATTCCCGCGACGCGAAACCTCACGTCGCTTCCGCCGAGACCGGCCGCGTGCCGCGCAAGAGCTCAAGGATCGCGCGGGCGGCGCGCGAGCTCGCGTCGCGCTTGAGATCGACGTGCAGCGTCAGGAACTCCTGCTCCAAATCGGCGCGCCGGCGCTCATCGTCGAGCCACATCAAGAGCTCCGCCCCCAGGGATTCGGGTTCGATCTGTTCCTGAAAATACTCGCCGACGACGCGCCGATCCGCAAGTAGATTTGGCTGTGCAAAAAACTTAGTTTTGACCAGATTCAGGTGGGTGAGCGCCCACGCGGTCAGAGCGCCCAGGCGGTAGACCACGATCATCGGGCGCTTGCACAGCGCCGCCTCGAGGCTCGCGGTCCCCGACGCGACCAGCGCGGCGTTCGCGGCGATCAGCGCGGTCTGCGCCTGCCCGTCGATGAGTCGCACCTCGACCCCGGGCGCGATGCGCTCGAGCGCGCGCGCGAAGATGGTGCGCACCGCGGGCGTCGCCATTGGCGCCACGAACTTGAGCCCGGGCCGGTGCCGGGCAAGCCAGGCGGCCGTCCGGGCGACATCCTCCGCGAGTCGAGTCACCTCGCCGCGCCGGCTCCCGGGCAGCAGCGCGATCAGGTCCCCGTCGGCGGGGAGCCCGAGCGCCGCGCGCGCCGCGGCACGGTCGACGGCGAGCGGGATGGCGTCGGCGAGCGGATGGCCGACGAACTCGGCCGCGACACCCTGATTCTCGTAAAAGCGCTTCTCGAAGGGCAGGAGGCACAGCACCAGATCCACCGATTCGTGGATGCGCCGCACCCGGCTCTGCCGCCATGCCCACACCTGAGGGCTCACGTATTGAACCGTGGGGATTCCCGCCTCGTGCAGGCGGCGCGCGAGGCGCAGGTTCGTGTCCGGGGCGTCGATGCCGACGAACACGTCCGGGCGCGCCTCGATGAAGGCGCGGCGCAAGCGCCGCAGCAGGCGCAGCAGGCGCGGCAGGTCGCGCAGGATCTCGAACAATCCCATCACCGCGAGCGACTCGGCCGGCTCCCAGACCTCGCACCCGGCAGCGCGCATCTTGGGTCCCGCTACGCCGAAGAATTGCGCACTGGGCTCGAGCCGCCGCAGCGCCTCGATGAGGCCCGCCCCCAGCGTATCGCCCGATGCTTCGCCGGCGATGAGTCCCACGCGCAGCGGCGCCGTCATGGCGCTCCTACCGGACGAGGCTGCGCGAGCTGCGTTTGATGAAATCGACGAACGGGCGCAGCTCGGCTTGCGACTCGGCCGCACGCTCGAGCTCCTCCAACGCCGCTTGCAGCTTGAGTCCGGAGCGATACAGCACGCGATAGGCGCGCCGGATATTGCGGATCTGCTCCTCGCTGAAACCGCGCCGCTTGAGCCCCTCCGAGTTCACGCTGTGCGGAACCGCGGGTCGGCCGACCGCCATGATGTAGGGCGGCACGTCGCGCGTCACCATGGCGTTGTGCGCGAGGAAGCAGTGATCGCCGACCTTGGTGAACTGATGCACCGCCGAGAGGCCTCCCATGATCACCCAGTTGCCGAGCTCGACGTGGCCACCCAAGGTGGCGCAATTGGCGAGCACGATCTGATCGCCCAGGCGGCAGTCGTGCGCCACGTGGGAATAGGCCATCAACAAGTTGTCGCTGCCGATGACGGTGACGCCGTTGCCGGTGACGGTGCCGCGGTTCACGGTCACCGATTCGCGGAACACGTTGCGGTCGCCGATCTCGAGCCGCGTCGGCTCGCCTTTGTATTTCTTGTCCTGCGGCGCATCGCCGATCGAGGCGAACTGATGGATCTTGTTGCCCGCGCCGATGCGCGTGGGGCCGTTGATGACCACATGCGGTCCGATCCAGGTGCCCGCACCGATCGATACGCCCGGCCCGATGACGCTGAACGGGCCAATTTCGACGTCGGGAGCAATGTCCGCTTGCGGCGAGACCACCGCGCGCGCGTCGATCATCCCGCCCCTCCATTGCCCTCTGCCTCGTTCTCGCCCCGCGGCTTCTGCGCCTTCGCCGCCGGCGCCTTGGTCTCAGGCGCCACCATGATTTCGGCGGAAGCCACCTCCGCGCCGTCGACCTCGGCCCGGCAATCGAATTTCCAGATTCCTTTGAAGCTGCGCTTCAATTCGGCCTTGAGCACGAGCTGGTCGCCGGGCTCGACCGGCCGGCGGAAGCGCGCATGGTCGATCGCCACGAAGTAAAACCGCGTATCGGAATCCGGCACGACCTCCACGGTCTTGAAGGCGAGAATGCCGCAGGCCTGGGCCAGGGCCTCGATGATCATGACGCCCGGCATCACCGGCCGGTGCGGGAAATGGCCCGGAAAGAACGGCTCGTTGAAGGTCACGTTCTTGATCGCGCGCACGTATTGCCCGGCCTGGCAATCGAGCACGCGGTCCACCAGCAGAAAGGGATACCGGTGCGGCAACAAGTGCATGATCGCTTCGATATCCATCTTGCAGGGTTCCGCCATCATCGCTCCTTTTCACCGAATCGCCGCAAGTGTGCCACCATGCGCCGCCACGCGCGCGTCGGCACGGTCGGCATCCCGCTCGAGTAGCTGCCCGGCTCGCGGATCGAAGCGCTCACCAGGCTGCATCCCGTGATCGCCACGTCGTCGGCGATGGTGAGGTGCCCGGCGAAGCCCACCATTCCCCCAACCAGGCAGCGCGCACCGAGCGTCGTCGAGCCCGAGATGCCGGTGCAGGCGGCGATGGCGCTGTGCGCCCCGATGGTCACGTTGTGGCCGACCTGGATCTGGTTATCGAGCTTGGCGCCGTGCTCGATCACGGTATCGTCGATGGCGCCCCGATCGACGGTGGTGTTCGCACCGATCTCCACGTCGTCGCCGATGCGTACGCTCCCGACCTGCGGCACCTTGACCCAGGCGCCCCCGTCGAGCGCGAACCCGAAGCCGTCCGCGCCGATCACGGCGCCCGCGTGGACCAGACAGCGCTCGCCGAGCTCGACCCGCGGGTACAGATTGACGCGCGCGACCAGCCGCGTATCGGCGCCGACGCGCGCCCCTGCCTGCACGATGCATCCGGGACCGACCTCGGCGCGTTCCCCG
>JBEKVP010000414.1:0-3139 GCA_049513935.1 Steroidobacteraceae bacterium | reverse complement strand
CCACGCATTGTGCGCAACTGCGCCCCATCCCCTGCGGAAGCTTTAAAGATCGGGCGCGGGTTCGCTCTTGCCCTTGGCGGCGGGCTTGGCCGCTTCGTGGCCGGCCGCCGCAATCACCCGCGCCGCGGCGCGTGCACCCTCGTACGCGAGCACGGGACTGTAAGCGGTCACGGTGTAGCGCGTGACCAGGCGGTCCTCGGGCAGCGCACCGCCGTTCGCGACGGCGTGATCCTCGGTGACGATTGCCGATCCGCACCGGTCGATCTGATAACGAAATTCCTCGAGCGATTTTCGGAGCGCCAGGTTCTCCCGCGCGGCGCCGGCGAGGTCGAGCTCGCCGAGCCCGCCGAACGATCCGCGCCGATTGCACGCATCGCCGACCGCCACGTTGCCGGCGCTCTGGATGCGCCAGGTCGGAGATTGCGGCAGATCGCCTGCCGCGGAAAAGCCGCCGTATTTTTTTACGAGTCCGTCCTCGAGCGCGCTCTCGTGGATGGCACGGGAGACGGGATACCCGACCGAGTGGACGATTGCCATCACTCTTTCTTTGCCGGGTTCGGGCGTGAACATGACCTCGACAGCCTCTCCGGCGGACTCGAGCCCGCTGCTGCCTGCGGCCGAGGGCGCGCTCCACGTCGCGATGACATTCACGAAGCGGCCGTCGGGAACGGGTTGCGGTGCGCCCTTGCCGCCATCGATGTAACTCAACCTCTCGGTCCACTCCTTGTACTGGAGCAGCTTCTTCGATTTCAGAACGGCGCGCGCTTCGTCCAAGGACATGCCGATTTTCACGCCCGACACATCCACCCTGGCGATCGTGTCCGGCGCCGGCGCGGGGGACGAGGCGGCCGGCGGCGCGGCAGCGAGCGCCGGAGCGCTCGGCGCGACGGCTGCGGGCGCGGGCGATGGCGCCGGTCCCGGCGCGGCCGCGGGCGATTGCGACGGCGCGGGCGGCGGCGATTGTGCCGAGAGCCTCTCTGCCTCTTGCTGCGCCCGGGCGACGCCGAGAGCGGCGCGGCCGGTCAGCACGTAGCCCTCGGTCACCAAGATGCCCTGTTGCTCCGCTTTTGCGCAGCGGTACAGAGAAACTGCGCTGCTCTTGATGCCGGTCATTCCATCGGCGCGCGCGAGCGTGTCGCCGAGCACGCCGTTGGGCTCCACGGCGCCCGACTTCGGATCGACGAGACAATAATAACGATGCGAATTCGGCGGCGTGCCCAGGTCGAAATGCCCGCGCACCACGTCTTGATCGCCCTGCTTGAGCGATTGCTTGATCGAGGAGAACAACCCGTCCTGAGGAAGCGAGTTCGGCAGCTCGTTCGCGCCCGCGCTCGAGGCGGCGGGCTGATCGGCGCGCGCCCCGCTGGTGCACGCCAAGGAACCGACGAGGCTGACCACGCAGATCCCCGAGGCGTTGCGCCGTAACAATCGCGAAGTGCTCAAGTTTGCCCCCTTCGTCCATTCGTTCTTGTTTGCGAAAGATTCTAGTCGTTGACAGGCAATTGCGCACTAAATGCGAACGCGCTGGGTTCCAGGCATACTGTGGGCGTTTGGCTGCGCTCGACGGTACCGTTGCCTGCATGGGTCTATAACAGAGAACATCCGGTGCCGCAGAGATATCGCTTCACCCACGTCGAGCTCATTTTATTGCTGACCGCCTTCGCGGCGGGCGCCGTGGACGTGATCAGCTTCGCCACCCTGGGGGGTGTGTTCGCGTCGGCGATGACCGGCAACTTCGCGCTCCTCGCCTATTACGTCGCACAGAGCGATTCGCAGGCCGCCATGGCCTCGGTGGTCGCGCTCAGCGGATTCGTCGTCGGCTGCGCCATCGGGATTCTCCAGCGCCGCGGCCGAGCTCAGACGCAGGCCATCAGTCTGCTGCTCGCGAGCGAAACCGGCTTGCTGTTGTTCTTCGCGCTCTACGCCGTGTGGACGCCGCACGTTTCGCACGCGCCGTCCGATCAACTTCAGATCGTGCTCCTCGCCGTCGCCATGGGGCTGCAATCGGTTATCGGTCAAACCATCAGCCTCACGACCATCGTGTTCACCACCACCCTCACCAAGTTGGTCGGCACCATTGCCGATTCGATTGCGACGGGCGGTGCCGCCGTACTCAAGGACGTCAAGATCCAAAGCTCGGTCGTGGTCTCGTATCTGTTCGGCGCACTGCTTGCAGGCGCGTTCATCGTCCGAAAGGTGGACGAGGTCGCCGTGCTGCCCTTCTGCGGGGTCGCGGGCGCGTTCGTCGTGCACCGCTGGGCGCACCGTAAACCCTCCTGATAGGGCCGCCCGGCGCCGCGGCGCGCACCATGCCGGCCAGGCATATGCAGATTCTCAATTCGTAGTTCCGATCGGTTCGGGTGCGGCTTAGGCTTGTCTTGGGGCAACGAGCCGGGGTTTCGACCATGGACGAAACATTGGGTGAGCGCGTGCACCGCGAATTCCGCTGGTTCGCGCTGCTGCTGCTGATATTGCTCATCGGATTCGCCGATCGTTTGGTGCCGAGCACCGAGACCGGCGGCAAAGCCTCGACCGTCGCGGCGCAACCCGGGGCGCAGCGCTGACGGGTCTTCGTGGAGGTTCAATGATGAGCGCAGTCGTCGACGAGATCGTCACCGAGCAATCCGTCCGCGCCACCCTCAATTACATTCGCGACACCGGCACGCGGCCGGTGAACTACACCTTCGACCCACCCCCCGGAGTGGCGCGACACAGCGGCGAGGTCGACGCGCGCACGGTGACCATCCGCAATGCCCGCTGCTTCGGCGAGCTCTCGCTCGATGTCAGCGGATTCGAGATGGCCGCCCATCGCAGCTCGCTCACCGAATGGTCGGCATTCCAGGACGCCGCTTTGGTCAGGACGGTCGACTACCCGGAAGTCACTGCCGCGCTCGCGGCGCGCACGGGAGCGGAGAGGATCCTCATCTTCGATCACACGCTGCGCGATAGCACGGCCGAGCCCGGTCGCGCGGCATTGCGCGAGCCGGTGCGCCGTGTGCACGACGATCAGACCTTCGAATCGGCGCCCGGGCGGGTCGCAAAGCACCTCTCACCCGACGAGGCCGCCTGGCGCCTGAAGCGCCGCTTCGCAATCGTGAATGTCTGGCGGCCGATCGGCGGTCCGGCGCTGCGCGCGCCG
>JBEKVP010000413.1:0-3143 GCA_049513935.1 Steroidobacteraceae bacterium | reverse complement strand
CCTGCGACTGGGCGATCTCGTTCACGTGGTGCAGCTCGCGATGGTCGATGCCGCCGGTGTGCAGGTCGAAATGATGGCCGAGCAGCTCCATCGACATCACCGAGCACTCCAGGTGCCAGCCCGGTGCGCCCCAGCCCCACGGGGAATCCCAGCGCATGATGCGGCGGACGCCGGGCTCCTCGGCCCGCCAAAGGGCGAAGTCGGTCTTGTTCCGGCGGCCCTCGACCTGCTCGACCCGGGCGGCCTCGCGCTGGCCGGCGATGTCCATCAGGGCGAGTTCGCCGTAGCCGGGCGACTTGGTGGTGTCGAAGTACAGACCGGACGGGATCTGATAGGTGACGCCGCGCTCTTCCAGCCGCTTCGCGAACTCGATCATCTGCTCGACGTAGTCGCTGGCGCGAGGGTGGTCGTCGGCCGGGAGAATGTTCAGGGCGGCCAGGTCGCTGAAGAACGCCTGGGTGTAGTAGTGCGCGATGTCCGCCACGGTCCGCTCCTCGCGGGCGGCCGCCACCTCGAGCTTGTCGTCGCCGGTGTCGGAGTCGGCGACCGCATGGCCGACGTCGGTGATGTTGATGACGTGCCTGACCGGGATCTGCTTCCAGCGCAGCGCGCGGCGGAGCGTGTCGGCGAACACGTACGTGCGCATGTTGCCCAGGTGCGGGAAGTAGTAGACGGTCGGCCCGCAGCTGTACAGGCCCACGACGTCGGCGGACGGCGTGAAGTCCTCGATCCGCCGTCCGAGCGAGTTATAGACCTTTAGCTGGTGACCTGTCACGCTGCCATGATATTGAACCAATCGCCGCCGAACGTGCGGAACACCCACCGTCACTCGTCGTAGAGCGAGGCGATCTCCCGTGCGTACTTCTGGGTGATGACCGGGCGGCGGCGCTTCAGCGACGGGGTGAGCTCGCCGGTCAACGCGGTCCACTCCTCCGGCAGCACCACGTACCGGCGGACCTGCTCGGGCCGGGCCAGGTGGGCGTTGGCCTCGGCCACGCCGCGCCCGATTTCGGCCAGCACCTGGGGGTTGGCGGCCAGGGCGGCCGAGGACGAGAACTCGATGCCGCGCTCGCGGGCCCAGGCCGGGGCGACGTCGGGGTCGAGCACCAGCAGCGCCGACACGTACTTGCGGCGGTCGCCGATCGCGCAGGCCTGCCCGATCAGCGGGTGCCGCTGCAGCTCGTACTCGACCAGCGCGGGCGAGATGTTCTTGCCGCCCGAGGTGATCAGCAGGTCCTTCTTCCGGTCGGTGATCTTGAGGAAGCCCGCCTCGTAGAGCTGCTTGAAGAAAGGCCCGACACCGGGCGGAATCACGGTGTTGAACACCACGTCGACCTTGTTGGAGATGATGCGGCTGACGGTCGACGAGAATTCGATCTGGTCGAGCGGATAATATTCCTCGAAGATAACCTCGCCGCCATTGTTCTCGATCACCTTGCGGGCATAGACGTTGAGGGTGTGCGGCCAGATATAATTGGCGCTCGGCAGCGCGAACCTCTTGCCGCCGTTCTTGATCAGCCAGGGAATGAATTCGTCGCACTGCTGCGCCGGCGTCGGTCCGGTGCAGAATAGATATGGCGTGCACTCCTTGCCCTCATAGAGCTGCGGATAGATGTAGAGCGTCTTGCCGCGCGCGACGATCACATCCTTGATGGCGTTGCGCATCGAACTTGTGATTGCGCCGAGCACCATATCGACCTTGTCGCGCTGGATCAGCTTGCGGACATTGCCCACCGCGACCGATTCGTTGGTGGCGGTGTCCTCGATCAGCAGTTCGATTGGGCGCCCGAGCAGGCCGCCGGCGTCGTTGATTTCCTTCACCACCATGCGCGCCACATTGGCATCCGCTTTGCCGGCGTAACCGAGCGAGCCGGTGAGATCGGTGGCGATGCCGAGCTTGATCGGTCCTTCCGCCGCGTTCGCCCAGTCCGGACGGATCACCCAGCTTCCAGTGCCGGTGGCGATCGCCGCGGACGCGAAGGCGAAATTGCCGAGGAAACGGCGGCGGCTGAGCTTATTGTTGAACAACGGTTTAGACCCCTCTTCCCGAAACGAGACCTTGCGGCCGGAACTTGATGAAAATGATGGCCAGTACGAAGACCAGGACGTCGGCGATCACGGGCGCCATCACCCAGGGCAGCGCCGCGCTCAGCGTGCCGATCACGCTGGCGCCGGCGACTGGCCCCGCAAACGACCCCACCCCGCCAACCATGACGGCGACGAAACCCTGGATCAAAAAGCGGATGCCGAGATCGGCGAACAGCGAAAACACCGGAACGATCAGCGCGCCGGCGAGACCGGCGAGCGCCGCACCGAACGCAAAAGTGACGCTGTAGATCATACCGGTGGAAATGCCGGACGCGCGCGCCAGCGCTGGGTTTTCCAGTGACGCGCGGATCCGCAGCCCAAACGAGGTGTGGGCGAGCAGTGCGTAGGTGCCGGCCATCACCAGCGCCGTGATGATTACAATGACGAAGCGCCAGGTCGCGAAATGCAGAGTGCCGATGCTGATGGAGCCGCCGATCGGCTCGAGCACCGAGATGTAGAGCCCGCCGATCAGCCCGCGCACGGACTCCCGGATGATCAGGCCAAGCGCATAAGTGCCGAGCATGGCGACGATGGGCGCGGCGTAGAACCGCCGCACCACGAGACGCTCGAGCACTAGCCCAAGGGCGCCGACCGCAAACGGCGCCGCAACCATGCCGACGGCGACCGGCAGGCCCGCGCTGTGGACGAGATAGGTGATGTAGGCGCCGAGCAGGACGAATTCACCTTGCGCGAAATTGAAGATACCCATCATGCTGGCGATGATGCCAAGCCCCAACACCACGAGGACGACGATCGCGCCGAAGCTCAGAATCTCGAACAGTGCAATGAACAGTGTATCCATTTCCGCCGCCACACCATCTCGTAGTCCTGCTCACGTCTTCTTCCAGTCGCCCGACTGTTCGAACGCGTGCGCCGCGCGATAGATCGTCACTCGTCGAAATGTTTGCCGACCAGCATTGGGCCGACCGGAAGCCCGTCGACCATGCCGCAGGGCAGCGACATCGCGGGGTGATGCGTGATGTTGAACAGCGAGGTATTCGAAATCATCTCGAGGGCGCGAGCGACGTAGTCTTCGCGGCTCGCGGTCGGTTCCG
>JBEKVP010000412.1:0-3147 GCA_049513935.1 Steroidobacteraceae bacterium | reverse complement strand
GCATCCGGCAAATCCTCAATAATCTGCTGACCAACTCGCTGGAGGCGCTCGAAGGGCGCTCCCCGGCGCGCATCGAGATCGAAACTCGCGTCGCCGAAGATGGTCCCAAACAGATGGCGGCCATCGAAGTGCGCGATAACGGGCCCGGTTTTCAGCGCGAGTTGATCGGCACGGTTTTCGACCCTTATGTCACCAGCAAGCCCAAGGGCACGGGACTTGGGCTCGCGATCGTGAAGAAAATCGTGGAAGAGCACGGCGGACGGATCGAAGCGGATAATCAGCGCACCGGCGGCGCCCGAGTCCGTATTCTGCTGCCCCTGGGTGAAGTTGTGCGCGGCGTGACGGCAAGAGACGCGCGAAAGAGCGAACAGAGGAGAGAACGCGTATGACCGCTTCGAGGATACTGGTGGTGGACGATGAGGCGGACATCCGCGGCCTCCTGAAGGAGATCCTGGCCGAGGAGGGGTACGAGGTGGAGGTGGCCGCCGACGCCACTCAGGCCCGCACCTCGCGTGCGACCCACGTGCCCGATCTCGTGCTGCTCGATATTTGGATGCCCGACACGGACGGCATCACGCTGCTGCGCGAATGGTCGGTAACGGACGGCTACGATTGCCCCGTGGTGATGATGTCGGGCCACGGCACGGTCGAGACGGCCGTCGAGGCGACGCGTCTCGGGGCGTTCGACTTCGTGGAGAAGCCGCTCTCGCTCACCAAGCTGCTCCGTACGGTGGAGCGCGCGCTCGATGCCGGCCGGCGCAAACGGCTGTCCGAACGCGCCCAGGGCTCGGTCCTGGCGGTTCCGATCGGCAAGAGCAAGGTCACCCAGAATCTGCGCGAGCAGGTGCAGCAGGCCGCCTCGAGCTCCTCCCCCGTGCTCTTCATCGGCGAGCTGGGCTCGGGGCGCGAGGCATATGCGCGCTACCTGCACTCGCTCTCGGCGCGCTCCGCCAAACCCTTTGTCATGGTCGTCGCGGCAAGCCTGGGCGCGGACCCCGCCGCCGCCCTGTTCGGCACCGAGCGCGACGGCAAGGTGGCGCTCGGCGCATTCGATCAAGCCGCCGGCGGCACGCTCTATCTGAACGGGCTCGAGGATCTGCACAGCGAGGCGCAGCGCGCGTTGCTCGGCGCGCTCGAGCAGAGCGGCTACACGCGGATCGGAGGCCGTGAGCGCCTGCCGCTCAACGTGCGCTGGATCAGCTCGGCGCAGGAGGGGTTCGAATCGCGCTCCTCCCCGGAGCCGTTCCGGCGCGACCTGATCACTCACCTCAATGTCATTACCTTGCGCGTACCGCCGCTGCGCGACTATGCGGAGGACGTTCCTGACCTGTTGCGCTACTACGTGGACCGGCTGGTCGACGATCAGCACCTCCCGCTGCGCCGCTTCAGCGTCGCCGCGCAGAACCGCCTGCGCAATTACCCCTGGCCGGGCAACCTGGGGGAGCTCAAGAACCTGGTGCAGCGCGTGCTGGTGCTCGGCGCCGGGGAGGAAATCCGCCTCGAGGAGGTTGAGCGCGAGCTCGCCGTCAAAATGGCGCTCGATGAGCCGCTCGTCAAGCAGGACCTGCTGGCATTGCCCCTGCGCGAGGCGCGTGAGCAATTCGAGCGCGCGTATCTGCAGCAGCAGCTCCTGCTGTGCAACGGCAAGGTCGGGCAGCTCGCCAAGCGGGTGGGAATGGAACGCACGCATCTGTACCGCAAATTACGGGCATTGGGCGTCGATTTTCGCCAATTAGGGGATGATTGAGCGCGATCTAGAAGCGAATGTGTCCGTTCGGGGGCCTCAATCGCCGACGCGGATCACCAGCACGTCGACATCCGCCTTGCGCAGCCGGTCGCGCAGCCGGTTGAGCTCGTCCAGATTGGAAATGGGACCGATCCGGATGCGATGCCAGGTGTCGTTGTCCACGGAGACCCTTTGCACCTTCGATTCGACCCCCTGCAGCGCGAGTTGCGCGCGCACGCGGTCGGCGTCGGCAAAGTTCTTGTACGAGCCCGCCTGCAGCACGTAAGTCCCGCGGCGGGTCTCCGGCACCGCACGGGCGTCGGGCCGCACGTCTTTGTCCTTTTCCGGGACGACCACTTCGAATTTCGGCAGCTGATCGTAGAAGGCGTAGTTGCCGCCCGAATCATCGGTCGCCGGATCGGATCCATCGGGGTCCGGGGTGTCGCTGCCATGCATCTTTTTCTTATCCACCTTGGCCATCCGCGCCGACGGGGCATCGGGGCGGTGATCCTTGATGTAAATGACGGCTGCGAGCGCGAGGCCGACCGCCAATCCGCACCACACACCCGTCCAGCCCGAAAATCCTCCGGTCCGCCGGCGCTTGGGCTTGTAGTCCCGGGGCATCGCGGCCGGCCTATACCGAGTCGGGCGCCGCGACGCCGAGCAGGCGCAGGCCGTTGCGGATCGCGACCCCGACGGCCGATGCGAGCGCAACCCGCGCATCGCGCAGCGCCGCATCGGGAACCACGATCGGGTGCGCGCCGTAATAGGTGTGGAAGTCGCGCGCCAGGCCGCGCAGGTATTGGGCGAGCACCGGCGGCGCGCGCTCACCCGCGGACTGTTCGACGACCTCCGGAAACGCGCTCACCCGTCTCATCAGCGCCCGCTCGGGAGGCTCGATGAGCGATCCGAGCGCGGCGCCGCCGCGCGCCGCGTCAACCTCAAGTCCGCGGTCCTCGATTTGCCGCTCTACGCTCAGGATGCGTGCATGCGCGTACTGTATCGAGTACAGCGGGTTGCCCAAGGAGCGCGCGCGCGCGCGATCGAGGTCGAAGAGCAAGGGTTGATCGTAGCCGCGCATGAGGCAAAACAGCCGCGCGGCGTCGTTTCCGACCTCCGCGCGCAACGCGCGCAGCGTGACGCGCTCTCCGGGCTCTGCGGATGCGGGGAGTTTCCGGCCGCCGCGGAACAGGGCCACTCGAGGTACCGCCCGTGATCCCTCGCCGCCCCAGGAATCGAAGGTCACGCCGAACTCCGCGAGCTCCTGCCGGATCGCGGCGAGGTCGGCTGCGGACGCGCCCGCAACGACCCGGCACTCGCGCCTCACGCGATAGCCCGCCGCCTCGAGCAAGGCGGCAACGCTTGCGCCGAACGCGGCTTGACGCGCGTGGCCCGCGTGGAGGGGACCTAAGGACTCGACC
>JBEKVP010000411.1:0-3148 GCA_049513935.1 Steroidobacteraceae bacterium | reverse complement strand
GGCGGGCGCGGTGGTGCGCGTGCCGACCACGCTCAACGTGGGCGCTCTCGATCTCTTGCATGGCGGGCGCGTGCGCTTGGCCCCGGAGGCTCGTGACATGGCGCGCCGGATGATGTCGGCTTACGTCGCCCTCGGCTGCCGGCCGACTTGGACCTGCGCGCCATATCAGGCGGGACATCGCCCCGCGGCGGGAGAGGATGTCGCCTGGGGCGAGAGCAACGCCGTCGCCTTCTGTAATTCCGTGCTCGGTGCGCGCACCAATCGCTACGGCGATTTTCTGGATATCTGCGCCGCAATCACCGGCCGCGCGCCGCGCACCGGCTTGCATGTTCCCGAGCGGCGCCGGGCCACCGTGCTCATCGATGCGGCCTCGCTGCCGCGAAGCTTTCTCGAGCAGGACATCGCCTATCCGATACTCGGTGCCTGGTTGGGCCGAGAGATCGGCGGCGCGGTCGCGGCGTTCGCCGGTCTTGGCAGACCGGCGGAGGATCGACTCAAAGCGCTCGCGGCTGCGGCCGCCTCGAGCGGCTCCGTGGGATTGTTTCACGTCATCGGCGTGACTCCCGAGGCGCCGACGCAGGCTGCCGCTTTCGGAGGACTCGCTCCCGAGCGCCTCATCCGCCTCGATACCGCGATGCTCGACGCGACCCGAGCCGCGCTCTCGACCGCGCGCGTTGCGGCGGGCACCGCCATCGACGCGGTGGCGATCGGCAGTCCGCACTTGTCGCCCGAAGAGTTGCGTGCGCTCGAGGCCGCCCTCGGAAACCGGCGCTGCCGGGCAGCGCTCTATGCCTGCACGAGCCGCCATTCGCTGGCGCGAGTCGCTGCGGAGGGGATCGAGCAACGGCTCGCGGCGCGCGGGGTCGTGGTCATCGCTGATACGTGCATCGTGGTGACGCCGATCCTGCCCGCGGCGGGCGGCATTCTGCTGACGAATTCCGCAAAATTCGCGCACTACACAACCGCCAATACCGGTTACGATGTCGTGTTCGCGAGCCTCGAGGAATGCGTGAACAGCGCGGTCAGCGGCTGCCTTGAGCTCACGGGGAGCGCAGCGCCGTGAGGCTGGAAGTTCTGATCGCGCCCCATCCGCCGCGCACCGTGCGCGGCAGGGCGCTGCACCTCGGCGACCCACTGAGCTTTTGGGGCGGGGTTTCCCCGGCTGACGGGCGGCTCACCGACCCGCGATCCGCGCGCTTCGGAACGCCGGTGAGCGGGCGGGTGCTGCTCATTCGCGAGCTGCGCGGATCCTCCTCGGGAAGCTCGGTGCTGCTCGAGCTTGCCTACCGGGGCCTAGCGCCCGCCGCCGTGATCGTGGGGGCGCCGGATGCGATCCTCGCACTCGGATCTCTGGTCGCCGCCGAGATGCAATGGGAAGCACCGGGCATCTATCGGCTGCCCCTCGAGGACCAGGAGCGAATTCCCGAAGAGGCCTTGTTGACCATCGATGCCGAGGGGACAGTGGTGTGTACGCCGTGAGCGGCGTGTCACAATGAATAGAAGGCCGGAGACGACGATGAAGTATGCAACCGCCGATCTGTGCGATGCGCACCCCGACGTCCAGGTCGCGGAGCCCGCGCTGCGCGATTTCGGCGGCGCTTCCTCGTTCATGGGGACGGCGGTCACGGTCAAGGTCTTCGAGGACAATGCACTGGTGCGCGCGTTGCTCGAAGAGCCGGGAGCCGGCCGGGTGCTGGTCGTTGACGGCGGAGGGTCCCTGCGCTGTGCGCTGTTCGGGGGCGCGCTCGCGCAGCTCGCGTGCGCCAACGGATGGCACGGCGTGATCGTCAACGGCTGCATTCGCGACTCGCCGGAGATCGCGCAATTGCAGCTCGGCGTCAAAGCCCTGGCGGCCCATCCGCGCAGATCCGAGAAGGGTTTGCACTCCGGGCGCAAGGACCGAGCGGTGACGTTCGCGGGCGTGCGCTTCGCGCCCGGCCAGTGGATCTACGCCGACTGCGACGGGCTGATCGTGTCGGACCGGGCGCTGCACGACGGGCCTTGAGCGCAACCGAGCCGAGCGGCGGGCCAACGGGCTCGCTTGGTCGAGGATCGGCCCGTCGACGCTATCCTTTGACGAAGGGGAATACGTAGCTGCGCTTGCCCGTGGCGGCGAAAACCGCGTTCGCCACCGCCGGGCCCAAGGGCGCGACGCCGGGCTCGCCGACTCCCGTGGGCGCCTCGGCGGAAGGCACGATGTGCACCTCCACCCTGGGCATCTCGTTCATGCGCAGCACCCGGTAACCGTTGAAGTTGCTCTGCTCGACGCGGCCTTCCTTCAGCGTGATGGCACCGTAGAGCGCAGCGCCGAGACCGAAGCCGATCCCGCCCTCCATCTGGGCGGCTATGACATCGGGATTGATGGGCGTTCCGCAATCGACCGCACACACGACGCGCTCCACGCGCACAGCTCCAGAAGGCTCGACGCTCACTTCCGCAACCTGCGCCACGAAGGTCTTGAATGCCTCAGCCACCGCGATGCCGCGTCCCTTTCCCTTCGGCATCGGCCCATCGCTCCACCCGGCTTTCGCGGCCGCAAGCTCGAGCACACCCTTCATCCGCGGATGTTGGCTTAGAAGCTTGCGGCGGAACTCGAAGGGATCCTCGCCGGCGGCGTGCGCGAGCTCATCGATGAAGGTCTCGACAGCGAACGTCGTGTGCGAACTGCCAACCACCCGCCACCACAGGACCGGAACGCCCACTTTGGTGGTCGCAAGATCGACCGAGACGTTCGGAATGTCGTAGGCGATGTTGGCGGCCCCTTCGACGGAAGTGCCGTCGATGCCGTTCTTGATCAGCGCCCCCGCGAACGGCGTGCCGTCGAGGATCGACTGGCCGACGATCACGTGCCGCCAACCCTGGATCTCGCCCTTGGCGCCGAGGCCCGCCTCGAGCTTGTGGAAGTACATGGGGCGGTAGAGTCCGCCGAGGATGTCGTCCTCGCGCGTCCATTGCAGCTTGATCGGCGTGCCGTCCGCGCCGTGAGCCTTGGCGATCGAAACGGCCTCGACGATGTAATCCGAGCCCGGATTGGCCCGCCGGCCGAAGCTGCCCCCCGCATAGAGCGTGTGGATGCTCACCTGTTCGGGCTTCAACCCGGCGGTGTGCGCGGCGTTTGCTTGATCGATCGTCTGGAACTGGTCTCCGG
>JBEKVP010000410.1:0-3158 GCA_049513935.1 Steroidobacteraceae bacterium | reverse complement strand
GTCGTCGTATGGCATGTCCACCATGGTCGTCACGCCGCCCGCCGCGGCGGCGCGTGAGGCGCGGCCGAGACCTTCCTGGTTTGCCTGGCTTTTCGCATGCACCTGACCGTCGATGATGCCCGGCATCACCCATTGGCCGGCGGCATCGAGCTGCTCGCGCGCGGAAGGCGGCGCGCCGCGTCCCATGAGCGCGATCTTGCCGTCAGATACCGCCACGAAGCCGTTCTCCACGATCCGGTCCGCGAGCACGAGGTTACCGGCAACGACCAGATCGAAGTCAGACATGATTCACTCCTCGGGCCCGGGCCAGCGCTTGAGCCCGGGCACCGTTACCCCCAACAGCTCGAGCGCGCGCGCCGCGGTCTGGGTCGCGATGTCCTCGGCCGTGACGGGACGAGTATAGAACGCAGGTACCGGAGGCATAACGATAGCACCGAAACGCGTGACGTTCGCCATGAGCTCGATGTGCCCGAGATGGAGCGGCGTTTCCCGAAACAGCAGCACCAGGCGGCGCCGCTCCTTGAGGCACACGTCGGCGGCTCGCACGATGAGGTTGTCGCCGAGCGAAACCGCGATGCCGCCGAGGGTGCGCGCCGAACACGGTGCGACGAGCATGCCGTGGACCGCAAATGAGCCGCTCGCGATCGGCGCGGCGATATCGCGGAACGAATGCCGCACGTCGGCCAGCGCCTCGACCTCAGGCAGCGCGAGCGCGGTCTCCTCCGAGATCGTGCGCGCCCCTGCGGGCGAAATCACCAGGTGTGTTTCATAGGCGCCGTGCGCGCGCAGCAGCTCGAGCGCCTTGATGCCGTAGATCGCGCCGGAGGCGCCCGAGATCGCGACCACGACCCGCGGCTTCTTCACTTGAGCCACCGCCGCCGCTCGGCGGGGAGGCGCGCCGCCAGCCACCGCCGCGCCGCGTCGCTCGCCTCGGCGGGCGGCAGCGCGCGCTCGTTGCCCTCCGCGCGATCGCCCGCCTTCGCCGTCGCATCGAAGCCCACCTTGGTGACCGTGCCGCCCGCCTCCATGGGCTCCGAGCGTACGGCTCTTGCATTCGGCACCAGAACGAGGTCGCGCTCGAGGCGCATGCGGTTGGTGCGGGCCCAGTCGACCGCGACGGCGTCCCAAGGATCGATGTCGTCGTCCACCACGGTGACGCGCTTGGCGATGCTGAGCGCGGCGAACACCGCCGAGATGACGCGGCGCGGCTGATCCGGCGGCGGAGAGGAGAGCTGTACGACGATGTCGGTGCGGCCCGCGCCGGCCTCGGTGACCGCGATGTCGCGCACGCTCGGCGCCACGGCGGCGACCGCGTCGTAGAGCCCCGCGGCGATCGGCAACGCCGCGAGGTACATGTGTTCGCGGTGATAGCCGGGCTCGATCACTTGGAATATGGCGTCGCTTCGCCGCGTGAGCGCGTCGAAGGTCGCGAGAAATCCGCTGCCGTAGTCCTCGTACAAGCCGTGATATTCCGATACGAGCCCTTCCTCGATCGGCCGGCGCGCATCGATGCGCCCCTCGAGCACCAGCTCGGCCTCGGCGGGCACGTCGAGACCAACCGTGCGCGCGCGCACCGTCCGCACGGGCTCCCCGAGCAGCCGTCCGGCGCATTCCATCTCGTCGTCGCCGACGCCCAAATACAGGCAAGCGGCGAGCTGGATCGCGGGATGCGCGCCGATGACGACGCCGATCTCGAGCTCGCGGCCGAGCGCCGCCGCGCGCCGCGCGAACAGCGCGAGGTGATGGTTGGGCGCGATGCCGATCAGGGCGCGGCGGCCGTCGAGCACCGCGAGACGCGCGAACGACAGGTTGCCGCGGCCGCTCCCCGGATCGCGCGCGACGATGGCTCCCGCCGTGATGTACGGGCGCAGCTCGCGCACGAAGAAGCGCGGCACCGGCAACGCGGCGAGCGGATCCTCGGTGACGACCACGCTTTGCACCGGCGCGGCGGCGGCGGCGGCGGGCGCGAGGGGCGCGCCGATCGCGGCGCGCAGCCGCGGCAGGATCTCGCTCACCTCGACGCCGAGCGCCGCGGCGATCCGTTCGCGCCCGTTGAACAAATTCCCGACTATCCGCAGCGGCGAGCCCAATACCTCATCGAACATGAGCGCGGGGCCCGCATCGGCGACCGACAGGAAAGCCGAGACCTCGAAGCACGGATCGACCGCCTTGTCGATGTGCACCACGGCCCCGCGCTTCTCCAGATCGGCCAAGAATGGCCGTATGGACTGCTGTCCACTCGCATGGATGTTCACGGCATCGCGAACCACGTCTCTTGTCACGCGCGGATATTATTCTAAAATCCGCCCCTTGACCGTCATTCTCCACAACCGCTCGGACCTCGATCTCACAGCGTTCTACCGCGTCGCCTGGCAACGGGAGCACGTGCGCATCGGCGAAGACGCCCTGCGGCAGATCGCGAAGAGCCGCGCTTCCTTCCTCGAGCTGATCGACAAGGATCCCTCGGTCGTGATCTACGGCGTCACCACGGCGATGGGAGAGCGCGCGAGCCACCGGCTGACGCACGACGAGCGTGATCTGCACGCGCGCATCAAGCCGTTCCCGGCCGCGACCTCGTTCGGCGACTACCTGCCCGATCGCGCGGTCCGCGGCATCGTCTTCGCCCGCCTCACCAACTTCCTCGAGGGTCACTCCGCGACCACCCCGCGCATCGCGCTAGCCGTCGCCGAGATGCTGGACGGTGCGCCGATGCCGGCCGTCCCCGCGGCGGGTCAGGGCGGCGCGGGCGAAATCCTGGCGCTCTATCCGCTGTTCGCGGAGCTCTCGATGCGCTTCGAGCTCGAAGTGAAAGAGCGCGGGTCGCTCATCAACGGCTCGCCCTGCGCCGCGGCCCTCGTGGCCGACGCAGCGATCGCGGCGCGCCGGCGGCTGCAGCTCGCGCTCGAGACCTTCGCGCTGTCGATCGAGGCATTCCGCGCGCCGCTCGAGCATTACGACGAGGCGCTCGAGGCGCTGTGGGGCGATCGCGACGAGACCGCCGTGCTGCGTTCCTTGCGCGGGTATCTGAGCGACGGCGGCGGGCGGCGCAACTATCAAGCCCCCGTGAGCTATCGCATCGTGCCGCGCATCCTCGGCCACGCGCATCGCGCGGTCACCGCCGCCGAGCATGCCGCGACGGTGTCGCTCTCCTCGATCTC
>JBEKVP010000409.1:0-3161 GCA_049513935.1 Steroidobacteraceae bacterium | reverse complement strand
GGACACCATGGTCCGAACGGTGGCGGCCCAATACACGGGGGTGTGGAGCTGTTTCACCAATGCGGCCCGGATCTCCTCGGGCGAGGTATGGGTTTTGACGTCGACGCCGTAAACCGCCACTCCCGCCGCGGGCGCTACCGCGACGTTCCCGAGCCGCTCGCGCAGCCGCGCGGCCGCCGGCTCCATGAGCGAGCTGTGCGCCGGAACGCTGATCGGCAAGAGCACGGCGCGCCGCGCGCCCTTGGCTAAGGCGGCTTCGATGGCCCGCGCGACCGCCGCAGCGGCGCCGGCGATCACCACCTGCCCCGGCGCGTTGAAATTCACGGCCTCCACCACTTCGCCCTGAGAGGCCTCGTCGCACGCCGCCTCGACGTCGATGTCCTCGAGGCCCAGGATGGCGGCCATCGCGCCCTGCCCCTGCGGCACCGCAGCCTGCATGGCCTCGGCGCGAAACTTCACCAGATCGACGGCGGCCTTGAACTCCAGGCGCCCGGCCGCGACCAACGCGCTGAACTCGCCGAGACTGTGCCCGGCCATCAGCTTCGGCACGGCGCCGCCGCGCTCGATCCACAGGCGGTAGGTCGCGACCCCCGCGGTGAGCATCGCCGGCTGGGTGCATTCGGTGGCGTTCAGGGCCTCGGCGGGACCCTCCTGGCAGCGCTTCCAGAGGTTGTAGCCCAGCACCTCGGAGGCATCCGCAAAGGTTCCCTCGATCACCGGCGAGAGCTTGGCCAACGTGCCCAACATGCCGACCGACTGGGAACCCTGGCCGGGAAAGACGAACGCGAGCGACATCCTTGAATGAAACCTTTTAGGGCCTGGCTGAACGCAGGCGCATTATATAGGTCCGCCAGGAGAGTGCAGCCCCGACCGCGAATCCGCTGATGGCCCCGTACAGGTGGGCGTCGACGACGATGAGCGGCGGCTCACGCCCGCCGAGTTGCTCGTACACGAGCTTGCCGCACAGGCCGACGAGCAGAATCCAGCGATCCCAAGCCCGCACGGCGAGGTGTTTCGCGCAGCCTGCGCCCATGATCGAGTGCAGCACGCCCGAGGCGCCCACGTACCAGGCGACGCGCGGGCTGAGCCACCAGAGCCCCGAGCTGATCGCCAGCGCACCGACGGACACGATGGCGCACCACTCGACCGCATCATAGTCCTCGGCAAACAGCGCCCACACGAGCACGAGGCCGAGCTCGTTCAAAATGAGGTGGTGCAGGTCCAGGTGCACGATGTGGGCCGTGAGCAACCGCCACCACCCGCCAGCCGCAATTGCGCTGCGATCGTAGCGCAGAACCTCGCCGATACTGTCGCCAAGACCCAACACGAGGTCGAGAACGAGGATGATGGCGAGCAGCCACATCCAGCGTCCGTGATCCCATTGCAAGCCGGTTGCAAATTGTGCAAACCGATTCGCACCTTCGCGGGGCATCGGTGTCTGTTCTTTTGGTATCATTCAGCGAGTTTGTCCGAGGTCAGCTATGCACACGCGCGAGCGCGGTTTTACATTGATCGAGATCATGGTCGTTGTGGTCATTCTCGCAGTACTCGGGGCGCTCGTGGTGCCCAAGATTCTGGAGAACGTCGACAAGGCTCGCGTCACCCGCGCGCAGAGCGACATCCGGGCGATTCAGACGGCGCTCGATCTGTACCGGCTGGATAATTTCAAATACCCGACGACCGAACAAGGGTTGCAGGCGCTGGTTACTCAGCCGAATGATCCCACGATCACCAATTACCGGTCGGGAGGCTACCTGCCCTCGATGCCCAAGGATCCCTGGAACAACGTCTACCAGTACGCGAGCCCCGGCGCCAACGGCCGCGACTACGACATCATCAGCTACGGACGCGATGGAAAGCCGGGCGGGGAAGGCTACGACGCTGACATCAGCACCTCGACGCTCGATCAGAGATAACCTCGCGCCTCCGTGCCGGTGCCGCACCGTGCGCAACAAAGGTTTCACGCTCGTCGAGATTCTGGTGGTCGTGGTGATCATGGCGGTGGTCATCGCCCTGGCGGTACTGTCCATCGGCGTCACCGGCCGCGACTCTCAGCTCGACGAGGAATCGCGACGCATCGAGGGCCTGCTCGACATCCTGCACGAGCGGGCGCTGCTCGAGGGCCGGGACTTCGGGCTGCGCATCGAGCCCACAGGGTATGAGTTCGCGGTGTACCAACCGGACCGCGACCGCTGGCTCACCCTCAACGACGAACAGGAATTCCGTCATCGCAACTTGCCGAAGGGGGTCACGTTTCAACTGAAGCTCGATTCGATCGACGTGGTGCTCAAGCCCGTCGGGCGCGATGCGCTCAACGACCAGCCGCCCCCATCCCCGCAGGTCGCGATCGCCGCGAGCGGCGAGGGAACCCCCTTCAGGCTGACGCTGACGCGCGATGTCACGCAGGCGAGTGCATCGGTCGACGGCGACGCGTTCGGGAAGATCACTCGCGCGAGCTCCGACCATCCGCCGGACAAGCACACGTGACACGCCGTCTCAGGAGCCTTTCTGACCGCGGCTTCACCTTGGTCGAGGTGCTGGTCGCTCTGGTGGTCGTCGCCTTGGGGCTGGCCGCGCTCATGGTCGCGGTGCAGGGCGCCGCGCGCACCAGCGGCTACCTGCGCGACAAAACACTCGCGCAGTGGGTCGCGCTCAACCGCATCGCGGAGGTGCGGCTCATGGTCGGCCAACTCGCCACCCAGACCAACGGCCAGACCAATGGCCAGACCATCGGCCAGCCCAACGCCCAGCCCAGCGCCCAGACCAGCCTCCAGAAGAACGATACCGGTCAGCTCGACTACGCCAACCGCACCTGGCACTACGACACCCGCTACTTCAATACCACTTTCCCCGGCATGCAGCGCATCGTGGTGCGCGTGTGGGCCGGCGATGCGAAGACCAAGGGCAATCCGATCGCCGAGTCGACGAGCTTTCTCGGCGCCTCGCTCGGCCAGCCTGGCGTCTCCAACACTGACTGGACCGTGGGGTCGACCGCCTCGGCCTGCGGGGCGCAAGTCGGGCCGACCGGCGCTCCGGTCGGCGGCCCGGTCGGCGTCGCGATCGCCGGCGCGATCGGCGCGGGGAACACGGCAACCGCCACGGGAGGGGTCAACTGTACGCCGGCCGCGGGCACACCCCCCGTGAACCCCTCGCCCGCCCCA
>JBEKVP010000408.1:0-3164 GCA_049513935.1 Steroidobacteraceae bacterium | reverse complement strand
CAATCGCAACCTCGGCGACAGTCATGGAAGCATTAACGGGCGTAGCGGCGAATTCTTGCGCGGGCGGCGCCAAACCTACGGACTTGAGTCCGAGCGAGTACTTCGTATCGGATGCGGCCTCGAGTGCACAGTTGCTTCGAAGGGTCTTCACGAGCGATCGCAGAGGCCCGTGTGCTTCCGTGAGTGCTTCGACCTCGACGCGAAGCATCCTTGCCTGGGGTTCACCGTGTGGGCGAGATATCACGGTTTCATCGAGGGCAATCTCGCCGAGTTGCCGAGCCTCGTCACTCTTGCGGATCGCAAATCTCTGCCTCGAGGTGCGCAATTCGAACAGTGGCAATAAAGTGCGCGCTCCGCTCACGGCGCATACCCTTGCTCCAACCGGCCCTATTGATTCTCGGATCGCTTCGCTGTCGGAACTAGTTAGCGTCTCGGTCAACTCCCGGCGGTCTGCGACCTCCGCGCTAGCTGAACGAAGCGATTTGAGCGTGGCCTCCGTTGTTCCGGATCCGCAGCGGACGCGCAGGGCGAAGCCCGCACGATGTATTCGCCAATCATCCGTGTCCAGGTACGTGTCGAAGATCTGCTGCGTGGAGCGTGGCTCGAGGATGAGCCCGTCGATCGTACCGTGCTCGCTCAGCCAGCGCCGAACCGAGCCAAGATCGGTACACGCGAGCTGCCATTCCACTTCGCGCCCGTCCTTATCAGGCTTCGTATGTGGTGTGGAGGCGATGCTGGATGACATATATGACAGTCTACCGGCTATGGCGTGGCCCCTGTTTGGCGATACGGGAGCAATGAGGAGAGTGCCTGGGAAGCGGTCGGAAAGACGCTGCAAGTGGTTGATTGATAAACCCCGAGAAAACGCGCGCACATTGCGGCGCAGCAAGGAGCGCGGCCATTGGCTCAAGCACCGCTATCGTTGATGTGTTGGTAGAGGAGCAGGCGAACTTTCTGCCAGTCGCGCTGTACGGTGCGTTCCGAGATTCCGCGCAGCTTCGCGATGTCGGCGAATGAGAAGCCGCAGAAGTACTTGAGATCGACCAGCTCCGCGAGCGAGGGCTCGTGCTGCGCGAGCTCGTCCAACGCCCCGGACAATTGCATCAGCGATTTGTCGTCGCTCAGCTCCTCGCCGATCTGGGTATTGAGCTCCACGATCTTGAACTCCGATCCGCGCTTCACCGCCTGATGGCGTCTCGAAAAGTCGATGAGTACGCCCCGCATGGCACGTGCGACGTAGCCCAAGCACTTTCCGTCGTCGGCAAAGCGCACGCCGTCGCGATCGGCGAGATTCAGATAGGCCTCATGGACCAGCGTCGTCGGACTGACCCCAGCCGACGGAAAGCGGCGCAGCTCCCGGTCCGCGAGTCGACGCAAATCCGCGTACAGCGAGGCGAATAACTTCGCGTTGGTGCCTCGATCTTCCGGGCTGTCAGCCTCCGCCAGAGTGTTCGGCGCGTCTTCGGACATAATATATCGCCCCCGCCCGGAACCTCTGGTGGCCGGTCAGTCGATTGTGCCGAAATGCGCCCGAGCAGGCAACGCGCCGAGGCAGCATCAAAGCCATCACGCTGTCGTGTTTTGCCTCGGAAATCCGATCTAAAGACAGGCACCCACGAACCGGAGTCGACATGGGCATCATCTCGGTCTTTTACGCCGCATTTGGCTATCTGGCGCTGCTCGCGGCGATTTTGTGGGGCATGCTGTTCGTCGGAGGCAGTGTCGTCTTGCCTAATATGGATGGGGCCGGAACCGTCGTGCCCCTCAAGGGAATCCTCGTCGATCTTGGACTGCTCCTGCTGCTCGCGCTGCTGCACCGAACGGTGAGCCGCGGAATGCTGCGGCATCTCGTGCGGCTGTCGATCCCGCGCCAGCTCGAGCGCAGCACACGAGCCTGGGCGGCAGCCGCAGTGCTCGCGTTGATCTTTGCAGGCTGGCAGCCCCTACCGCAAATCCTCTGGAACGTAACCGGGCCCCTGCAGTGGGCGCTTTCCGCCCTCTTCTACCTCGCCTGGACGTTGGTCCTGATCGGCGCGTTTCTTACGTATCATCTGGACGTGTTCGAGATGGCCGAGGCGACGGGCGTGGCGCCGTCGGCCGCGGCTGATGACGTCGGGCACGCGCGAGACGCAGGCGAGATCCCTCTTGGGGGCACGCTCCGTCAGCCGCTCTATGGCGGAATCCTCCTTGCGGTGTGGGCGACGTCCGTGATGACCGTCGGGCATCTGCTGCTCGCGGCCGCTGCCACGGCGTACCTGCTGTTCGACGGCCTGTGGGCGGCGCGCAAGACCGGTGGCGCGCGACCGCCGAACCCTGCCTTCTCATTCCAGCGCAAGCGCCTCGCGCGTTAGCGCATTGTCCGGCCCCAGCGAGCCCATGAGCGACGCGGCGGCCTGAAGGGCAGCATCGTGTGCAGCAGGCGCATCGTCGAGGCCTCTATCAGCCTTCGCCAGCACCAACGATGCTTCGCCCACGTCGGCGCTCGCGCCCGGATCGCGCGCCTTGCGTAGATCTTCCGTCAAAGCCTCCTGGGCAAGGCGCCTTGCATCCGCATACTGCCCCAGTGCAAGCGCCACCTTGGCGGAATTCAGCACCGCGCTCGCGAGCAAGAACCCCGCGACCTTCGAATTCGCGCGTATGCCCGCAACGACCGGCTGGAGAGTCTGCTGCGCTTCGGCGTAGCGTTGCTCGGCGAGAAGCAGCTCCCCACGCACGATCTTGATGCGGATCGACTGTTTGCCGCCGTCGAGACCTTCTCCCTTCAAACGCGAATCGGCCTGGTCGAGCTCGGCCGCCGCTTCGTCGAAACGTTTGAGAGCTACCAGGGCGCGTCCACGGCTGAGGCGCGCATAGGCCTCGAGATCGTGGTCCCGCTCCGCGACGGCCGCGCCCACCCCCTTGTCGTACCAGACGAGCGCCGCCGGCGCATCGCCCGCGCGCAGCAGGCACGTGCCGTGAAGAACCGCGATGGCCGGTATCACCATCCGTCCGCTCGACTGCAGGCGATCGACCAGACGGGCTTCGCGCGCGCAGCCTTCCTTGAGCTCGCCGAAGCCGGTGAGACTCGAGGCGACGTTGTGAACGGCGGTCATCGCCGCGTCGGTATCGCCGAGACCATTGCGCTCGGCTGCTTCCAGTGCCCGCTCGACGTAGTCGAAGCCCTT
>JBEKVP010000407.1:0-3190 GCA_049513935.1 Steroidobacteraceae bacterium | reverse complement strand
AGCACGGCGGCCGTGCCGCCGGTGGCGGCGATTTCGAAGCCGCGGGCGATCAGCATCTGCGCGAGCAGCACCGCCCCCGGCTTGTCCCGGTCGCGCACGCTGACGAAGCACAGCCCGCGCGTCGGCAAGATCACGCCGGAAGCCGCCTGCGCCTTGGCGTAGGCCTCGCCGAAGGTATGCCCGGTGCCCATGACCTCGCCGGTGGATTTCATCTCGGGACCTAGGATGGGATCGGCTTCCGGGAACTTGATGAACGGGAAGACGGCCTCCTTGACCGAAAAGTAGGTCGGAATGCGCTCGAGCGTGCGGCCCTGTTCCTTGAGGGATTTGCCCGTCATGACCCGCGCCGCCACCTTGGCGAGCGGGATCCCGGTCGCCTTCGAGACGAACGGCACCGTGCGCGAGGCGCGCGGATTGACCTCGAGGATGTAGATGACGCCGCTCTGGATCGCGAACTGCACGTTCATCAGCCCCACGACATTGAGCGCCTTGGCGAGTTTGCGGGTCTGCGAGCGCAGTTCCTCCTGAATCTCCGCCGGCAGCCCATTGGGCGGCAGCGAGCAGCCGGAGTCGCCCGAATGGACGCCCGCCTGTTCGATGTGCTCCATGATGCCGCCGATCAACACCTCCTCGCCGTCGCTCACGGCGTCCACGTCCACTTCGATGGCGAGGTCCAGAAAGCGGTCGAGCAGCACCGCACTGTCGTTCGACAGCTTGACCGCCTCGGTCATGTATTGACGCAGATCGTCCTCGTTGAACACCACTTCCATGCCCCGGCCGCCGAGCACGTAGCTCGGGCGCACCACCAGCGGGAAGCCCACCTCGCGCGCCATCAACACCGCCGCATCGGCGCTGCGCGCCAGTGCATTGGCGGGCTGTTTGAATTTCAGGCTGGTCACGAGCTTCTGGAACCGCTCGCGGTCCTCGGCGACGTCGATGCTGTCGGGCGTGGTGCCGATGATGGGAGCGCCGGCGAGACTGAGCGCACGCGACAACTTCAGCGGCGTCTGACCCCCGAATTGCACGATTACCCCCTCAGGCTTCTCCTTCTCGATGATCTCCATGACGTCCTCGAACGTCAGCGGCTCGAAATACAGGCGATCGGAGGTGTCGTAATCGGTGGACACCGTCTCGGGATTGCAATTGACCATGATGGTCTCGAAGCCGTCCTCGCGCAGCGCCATCGAGGCGTGCACGCAGCAGTAATCGAATTCGATGCCCTGGCCGATGCGGTTCGGTCCGCCGCCCAGAATCATGATCTTGCGGCGCGCGGTGACCTCGGCTTCGCACTCCTCCTCGTAGGTGGAATAGAGGTAAGCGGTCGAGGTCGAGAATTCCGCGGCGCAGGTATCGACTCGCTTGAAAACCGGATGCAGCCCGAGCTTGCGGCGCCGTGAGCGAATCGTCGGCTCGTCGCGCCCGGCGAGAGCCGCGATGCGCGAGTCGGAAAACCCCTTGCGCTTCAAGGCACGCAGCCGCGCGAGGTCCAGGCTCTCGAAGCCCTGCTCCTTGAGCTGCGCCTCCTCGCGCAGCAGATCCTCGATCTGCGCGAGAAACCACGGATCGATCTTGGTGGCCTCGAACACCTGTTTGAGCGTCCAGCCGGCCCGGAACGCGTCCGCCACGTACAGGATGCGATCCGGCCCCGGCCAGCGCAGCTCGTACGCGAGCTTATCGGCGGCCGCATCGGAGAGCGGCAGGGTGAGCTGCTCGTCGAAGCCGTCGTATCCGAGCTCGAGGCTGCGCAGCGCCTTCTGCATGGATTCTTGGAACGTGCGGCCGATGGCCATGGCCTCGCCGACCGACTTCATCTGCGTGGTCAAGCGCGTGTTCGCGCCCGGAAACTTCTCGAAGGTGAAGCGCGGAATCTTGGTGACCACATAATCGATGGTCGGCTCGAAGGAGGCCGGTGAACCGCCGCCGGTGATCTCGTTCTTCAGCTCCTCGAGCGTGTAACCCACCGCGAGCTTGGCGGCGATCTTCGCGATCGGAAACCCGGTGGCCTTCGAGGCCAGCGCCGAGGATCGCGAGACCCGCGGATTCATCTCGATGACCAGCACCCGGCCATCGTCCGGGTTGACCGCGAACTGCACGTTCGAGCCGCCGGTGTCGACCCCGATCTTGCGCAGTACCGCGATCGAGGCGTCGCGCAGGCGCTGGTACTCGCGGTCGGTGAGCGTCTGCGCCGGCGCCACGGTGATCGAGTCCCCGGTATGCACCCCCATGGGGTCCAGATTCTCGATCGAGCACACGATGATGCAGTTGTCGTTGCGGTCCCGCACCACCTCCATCTCGTACTCTTTCCAGCCGATCACCGACTCTTCGAGCAGCACCTCGTTGGTCGGCGAGGCGTCGAGGCCGCGCGCCACGATTTCCTCGAATTCCTCGCGGTTGTACGCGATCCCGCCGCCGCTGCCGCCCAGGGTGAAGGAGGGTCGAATGACGGTGGGAAACCCGATCTCGGCCTGCACCGCCAACGCCTCCTCCATGCTGTGGGCGATGCGCGCGCGCGCAGTTTCGAGGCCGATGTCGGCCATGGCGCGGCGGAACAATTCGCGGTCCTCGGCCATGTCGATGGCGCGTTGCGAGGCGCCGATCATCTCGACCTCGTACTTGTCGAGCACTCCCTCGCGCACCAGGTCGAGCGCCGTGTTGAGCGCGGTCTGGCCGCCCATGGTCGGCAACAGCGCGCTGGGCCGCTCCTTTTCGATGATGCGTTCGAGGGTGCGCCAATTGATGGGCTCGATGTAGATACTGTCCGCGGTTTCCGGATCGGTCATGATCGTGGCCGGATTCGAGTTCACCAAAATGACTCTAAATCCTTCTTCTTTCAAAGCCTTACACGCTTGAGCTCCAGAATAGTCGAACTCACATGCCTGGCCGATGATGATGGGCCCGGCACCGATGATGAGGATGCTTTGCAGGTCGGTTCGTTTGGGCACGAAGCTACCCCCCAACCGATTTCTGTTTGGGGGAGCTGCGGTGCCGTGAGTTCGCCTGGATGCGCTTGACCATCAGATACATGAAATGCTCGAACAGGAGCTGCAAGTCGTGCGGACCGGGGCTGGCCTCGGGATGGCCCTGAAAACTGAAGGCCGGCCGATCGGTGCGCGCCACGCCCTGCAGCGAGCCATCGAACAGCGAGCGGTGCGTGGCCTGCAAATTGGCCGGCAGCGTCGACTCGTCCACC
>JBEKVP010000406.1:0-3202 GCA_049513935.1 Steroidobacteraceae bacterium | reverse complement strand
GCGGGGGGCGAGCTTTGCGCCGAGCTCGGGTACCTCGCCGTTGATTCGCAGCCGCCCTTCGCGGATCCAGCGCTCCACCTCGCGCCGCGAGCCGATTCCGGCAGCGGCCAGCAGCTTTTGCACGCGCTCGGGGGCGGGCGACTTTCGGCCCTCACGCGGCGCAGCGCTCGTGCCCGGCGGCCCCGTGCCTCGCCGGCGCGGCGACATCAGCCGCCTTCGGGGTCGGCGCCGCGCGCTACCAGCCCTTGCGCCCGCGGCTCCGCTTCGGCTGCCTCGAGCTCATCCTCATCCGCCGCCGCATCGATCGGCTCACCCGCCGGCGCGGCGGCCTCCGCGGCCTCGACCACCGGCTCAGCGCCCGGCAGCGACAATTGGACCCGGAGCTCCTCGAGCTCCTTGAGCTGTGCGAGCGTCGGCAGGTCGTCGAGCCTCTTCAGGCTGAAGTAATCCAGGAACTCCCGCGTGGTGCCCAAGAGCTCGGGCTTGCCCGGAACGTCGCGATGCCCGATGACCCGGATCCAGCCGCGCTCGAGCAGCGTCTTGATGATGTTCGGATTGACCGCGACGCCGCGCACCTGCTCGATCTCGCCACGCGTGATCGGCTGGCGGTAGGCAACCAGCGCCAGGGTCTCCAACAGGGCGCGCGAGTACTTTGCCGGCCGCTCCTGCCACAACCGCGACACCGGCTGGGAGAGCGCCGCGCGAATCTGAATCCTGAAGCCGCTCGCGACCTCGATGAGCTCGATCCCGCGCGTCTCGTACTCGGTGCGCAGCGCCGCGATGGCCGCATGCACCTCCTCGGCATTGAAGCCGTCGCGCTCGTCGAACAGGCTCACGAGCTCGTCGGCGGTCAGCGGCCGGCCGGCGGCCAAGAGCGCGGCTTCGATCACATTGCGTACGTATTGGTCGTTCATTGGGTTCTCGCGGGAGTCTCGTTGGCGGCAGGGCCGAGCGCAGCAGCGTCGTCGGTCACGAGTTTGAGATGGCGCGACGGACTGCCGAGGCGCACGTGCAAGGGGCCATAGGCTTCCGATTGGACGATCTCGATCAATCCCTCGCGCAACAGCTCCAGCACCGCGACGAAGGTGACGGTCACGCCGCGGCGTCCCTCGCTCGGATGGAACAGCTTCACGAAATCGACGAACGCGCTCGAGGTCAGGGCGGCGAGCACATCGGACATGCGCTGGCGCACCGACAGCGGCTCGCGCTGTACGTGATGGTGCGCGAACATGTCGCTGCGCGACAGTACGTCCTGGAAAGCCAGCAGCATCTCCTGCAGGGTCACCTGGGGCGGAATGCGCGCCACCTTGCGCTCGACGAGGTCCGCCGAGGCGACCCAGGTATCGCGCTCCATGCGCGGTATGCGGTCCATGCTCTCGGCCGCCCGCTTGTAGCGTTCGTATTCCTGCAGACGGCGCACGAGCTCGGCGCGCGGATCGGCCTCGTCCGCGTCGGCCGTGTGCACGCGCGGCAGCAGCATCCGCGATTTGATCTCCGCGAGCGTCGCCGCCATCAGCAGATATTCACCGGCCAACTCGAGCTGCAGCACCTGCATGAGCTCGATGTAGCGGGTGTACTGGCGCGTGATCTCCGCGATCGGAATATCCAGGATGTCGAGATTCTGGCGGCGGATCAGGTACAGGAGCAGATCGAGCGGGCCCTCGAAGGCCTCGAGAAAGATCTCGAGCGCCTGCGGCGGAATGTACAGATCGCGTGGCAGCTCGGTGACGGGTTGACCCTCCACCACCGCAAACGGCATCTCGGTCTGCTCATTCGTCTGCGTGGACGCCGCCGCAGGCGATGCCGCGTTCGGCACGATCGTAAGCTCTGGTTTCATTCATCCTCCGCGGACCATCAACGATAGTTGATCGCCATCGCCTGACGAACCGCCTCCATCGTGTCGCGCGCTGCCGCGCGGGCGCGTTCGCATCCCTCTGCGATGATACCGCGGACCAGTTCGGGATTCTCTTCAAACTCCTGCGCGCGCTTCCCGATCGCCTGGATCTCCTCGACCACTTTGTCGATGAGCGGGGCCTTGCACTCCAGGCAACCGATCCCGGCGGAGCGGCAATTGCGCTGCACCCACGCCTGGGTGTCGGCGTTTGAATACACTTTGTGCAGATCCCACACCGGACACTTGTCGGGGTCGCCCGGGTCCGAGCGGCGCACGCGGGCCGGATCGGTCTGCATGGCCTTGAGCTTCTTGACGATCGAGTCCACGGGCTCCCGCAACCCGATGGTGTTGTTGTAGGACTTCGACATCTTGCGCCCGTCGAGTCCCGGCACTTTGGGCGTGGCGGTGAGCAACGCCTCGGGCTCGGGCAGAATGGCGATGCCGGTGCCTTCCAGGAATCCGAACAGGCGGTCGCGGTCGGCGACGGTCAAGCGCGCGTTCGATTCGACCAGCGCGCGCGCCTTAGCGAGCGCCTCCGCGTGGCCTTTTTCCTGATACTCCTTGCGCAGCGAGCGGTACATCGCGGAATTGCGCGTGCCCAGGCTCTTGATGGCGCGCTCGGCCTTCTGCTCGAACTGCGGCTCGCGCCCATAGATGTGGTTGAAGCGGCGCGCGACCTCGCGCGTGACCTCGACGTGCGCCACCTGGTCCTCGCCCACCGGCACGTACTGCGCGCGATACAGCAAGATATCCGCCGACTGCAGCAGGGGATAGCCCAAAAATCCGTAGGTCGCGAGATCCCGGTCGGCGAGCTGCGTCTGTTGGTCCTTGAACGACGGCACGCGCTCGAGCCAACCCAAGGGCGTGATCATCGACAGAAGCAGATGCAGCTCGGCATGCTCGGGCACACGCGACTGAATGAACAAGGTCGCGACCCCCGGATTCAAGCCCGCGGCGAGCCAGTCGATCGCCATCGTCCACACGTACTCCTCGAGCTTGGAGGTGTCGTCGTAGCCCGTGGTGAGCGCATGCCAGTCGGCGATGAAGAAAAAGCACTCGTACTGATACTGCAGCTCGATCCAGTTCTTGAGCGCGCCGTGATAATTGCCGAGGTGCAGCATGCCGGTCGGACGCATGCCGGACAGCACGCGCCGGTTCTGGATGGGGCCGCTCATGCCGGGGTTCCAATCAAGACGTTGATCACCCGTCCGACCCCGCGCAAGGCCGGATCGAACAGCCACCCCAGAAGTCCGAGCGCGGACAGGCCGAGCACGATCACCAACCCGAAGGGCTCGATTTTTTCCATGC